>CALMRL010000370.1 GCA_937873345.1 uncultured Beijerinckiaceae bacterium
GCCATACACCGTGCCCCAGAAGTTCACGTCCATCAGCCGGGCGTGGTCCTCGTCGGACACCTCCTCCAGCCTGCCGAAGATCGATTGCCCCGCGTTGTTGACCCAGGTGTCGAAGCCGTCGAACGAGGTCTTCGCCATCGACGCCAGCGCCTCAACGTCGCCGCGCTTGGCGACATCGGTGGCGAGGAAGCTGACGCCGCCGGCCCTGTCCCGCAGCTCGACGGCGACGCGCGCGAGTGCGTCGTGCGAGCGAGCCGCCAGCACGAGGCGCGCCCCGCGTTTCGCAGCCGCCCGCGCCGTGGCGAGCCCGATGCCGCTCGTCGCGCCGGTGATGACGATGACCTGATCGCGCAGGCGCTTCTGCTTGTGGAACATGGTGGCTCCTGTCCTGCGCAGGGAATGCGGGAACGGGTCGCCGCGTTCACGGCGCGCATCGCCGCGCACCCCGCGTTGCAAGCGACGGGGCGGCGTGCTTGAAGGCGCCGAGGCTCAAGGGCGGCATGTTTCACAAAATCCTGATCGCCAATCGTGGGGAGATCGCCTGCCGCATCATGGTGACTGCGCGGCGCATGGGCATCGCCACCGTGGCGATCTACTCGCAGGCCGACCGCCGCGCGCCGCACGTCGCGATGGCTGATGAAGCGATCTGCATCGGTCCGCCGCCGGCGGCGCAGTCCTACCTCGACATGGCGCGCATCCTCGATGCCTGCCGGGAGAGCGGTGCGCAGGCCGTGCATCCGGGCTACGGTTTCCTGTCGGAGCGCGCCGCCTTCGCTCACGGCTGCGCGGAGGCGGGCATCGTCTTCATCGGACCCAACCCGCGCGCGATCGAGGCGATGGGCGACAAGCTTGCCTCGAAGCGCCTCGCGGCTCAGGCCGGCGTCACCACCGTGCCGGGCCACATCGGAGTCGTGGAGAGCGCATCGGCGGCTTCGCGCATCGCCGCGGAGATCGGCTTCCCCGTGATGATCAAGGCCTCCGCCGGAGGCGGCGGAAAGGGCATGCGCATCGCCCGCTCGGCAGGTGAGGTCGCCGAAGGCTTCGAGCGATCGCGCTCGGAAGCCCTGTCCTCCTTCGGCGACGACCGCATCCTCATCGAGAAGTACATCGAGAGCCCGCGCCATATCGAAATCCAGGTGCTCGGCGACAAGCACGGCAACATCGTCCACCTCGGCGAACGCGAGTGCTCCATCCAGCGGCGCAACCAGAAGGTCGTCGAGGAAGCCCCCTCGCCCCTGCTCGACGAGGCGACGCGCGAGGCGATGGGCGCGCAGGCCGTCGCCCTGGCCCGCGCCGTCGGCTACGACTCCGCCGGCACGGTGGAGTTCGTCGCCAGCCAGGATCGATCCTTCTTCTTCCTGGAGATGAACACCCGGCTGCAAGTCGAGCATCCCGTGACGGAACTCGTCACCGGCATCGACCTCGTCGAGCAGATGATCTGCGTCGCCGCCGGCGAGCCTCTCGACATCACGCAGGATCGTATCCGTCGCCGCGGCTGGGCGGTGGAGTCGCGCATCTACGCCGAGGATCCCGCGCGCGACTTCGTGCCTTCGACCGGGCGACTCGCCACCTATCGCGAGCCGCCGGCCGGCCGCTCCGGCGAGTGCGTGGTGCGCGTGGATGCCGGCGTCGTCGAGGGCAGCGAAGTGTCGGTGTTCTACGACCCGATGATCGCCAAGCTCGTCACCTACGGGCCGGACCGGGCCTCCGCCGTCACCGCGCAGGCCGAGGCGCTGGACCGCTTCGTGATCGACGGCATCCGCCACAACATCCCCTTCCTCGCCGCGTTGATGGCGCATCCCCGCTGGCAGGAGGGGCGGCTCTCGACCGGCTTCATCGCGGAGGAATTCCCCTCCGGCTTCGCGCCGATCGCGCCGCGGGACGCGATGGCGCGTCGCTTCGCGGCGGTGGCGGTGGCGATCGACTGGGCTCTGGACCGCCGCCGCGCCGGCATCGTCGGCGCCACCCGCCCGCATCCCTCCTATGCCGGCGAGCGCGCCGTGCTTCTCGGCGCCGAGCGCATCGACGTCGAGGTCGGTGACGACGAGGGCGTGCTCGTCGGCTTCGGCGGCGGCCACGATGCGATCCGCGTGGCCAGCCGCTGGCGGCCGGGCGAGCGGGTGTGGAGCGGCACGATCGACGGCGTGCCGAGCGTCTTCGCCGCGCGCGCGATCCTCAACGGCTACGATCTCGCCCACGGCGGCTGCGGAAGCCGAGCGCGCGTCCTCACCCGCCGCCAGGCCGATCTCGCGGCGCTGATGCTGCCCCGCGCGGAGACGGGCGAGACGAAGGTGCTGCTCTGCCCGATGCCGGGCCTCGTCAAGGCGATCCACGTCGTCGAGGGCCAGGCGGTGAAGGCCGGCGACCCGCTTTGCCTCGTTGAGGCGATGAAGATGGAGAACGTGCTGCGTGCCGAGCGCGACGGCACGGTGAAGTCCGTCGAGGCGAGCGTCGGACAGTCGCTCCCCGTCGATGCGCCGATCCTTCGGTTCGCGTGATGCCGCTGTACTTCGCCTACGGCTCCAACATGCACGCCGAGGGATTCCGCGCCCGCTGCCCACGATCGCGGGCGGTCGCGACCGCCGAGCTGCCGGGCCACCGCTTCTACCTGATGCGATCGAGCGGCTATGCCTCGGTGCGCCCCGACGCGCATGCGAGCGTGCACGGCGTCCTGATCGACCTCGACCCGTCCGATCTGCCCGCGCTCGACGCCTACGAGGATATCAGCGGCGGTCTCTACGTCAGGGAGGAGCACGCGTTGCGCGGTGCCGCAGGCGGCATGATCCTCGCCATGGTCTATCTCGGCGGGGAGCGGCAGGAGGGTGGCGTGCCGCCGACGGGCTACATGGAGTGCGTGGTCGCCGCCGCGCAGGATGCCAAACTGCCTCCGGCCTACGTCGCCGGCCTCGCCGCGCTGCTGTCGCCGATGAAAACGGCCGCGTCGAGAGCTGCGTGGTGAGCCTCGACACGTGCCGTGACGTGCCGACCTTGCGCGAGCGCGTCGCCGCTTGGCGCCGCGGGAGCGAGCGTATCGCCCTGGTGCCGACGATGGGTGCGCTGCACGCCGGCCATGATGCGCTGATCGAGGCCGCGCGCGCGGGGGCGGACCGCGTGATCGTCACCATCTTCGTCAATCCGACGCAGTTCGCTCCGGAGGAGGATTTCGGCTCCTATCCCCGCGCCTTCGAGTCCGATTGCGAGCGCGCCGCCGCGGCAGGCGCGGATCTGGTCTTCGCGCCCGAGCCGCCGACCATGTACCCCGCCGGCTTCGCCACCGCGATCGAGCCGGGCGGACCGGCCCGTGCCGGACTGGAAGACCGTTTTCGCCCGATCCACTTCGCCGGCGTCGCCACGGTGGTCGCCAAGCTGCTGCTGCAGACGCTGCCGGATGCGGCCGTCTTCGGCGAGAAGGATTGGCAGCAGCTGCGGGTCATCGCCCGCACCGTCGCCGACCTCGACATTCCCGTGGCGATCCGCGGCGTGCCGACGGTGCGCGAGGCGGACGGCCTCGCGCTGTCGTCGCGCAACCGCTACCTCGACGCCGACGAGCGCCGCCGCGCTCCGGTACTCCACGCGGCGCTGCGGGCCTGCGCCGCCGCCGGCGCCACTCCGGCGAGCCTCGCCGAGGCTCGGAAGAGCATCGAGCGCGCCGGCTTCGCCATCGACTACGTCGAGGTGCGCAACGCCCACACCCTCGTGCCCGCCGCCTCCGCCGGCGAACCGCTGCGCCTGCTCGCCGCCGCCCGGCTCGGGCCGCCGCGCCTGATCGATAACCTGCACCTCGATTAGCCACTCCACCGCGCGGCCGGCATTACGCCGCGACGCGAACGCGACAACCTGCGTTGCAGGAGAAGGACCGGCCGTTGCTCGAAACCCTTCGCCAACTCGACGGCAGGCAGCGCAGCGCCGTGCTCGCCGCCTATCTCGGTTGGACGCTCGACGCCTTCGACTTCTTCATCTTCGCCTTCGTCTGGAAGGACGTCGCCAGGCACTTCGGCTCCTCGGTCGAGACGCTGTCCTGGTCGCTGTTCCTGACGCTCGCCGTGCGCCCGGTCGGCGCGCTGATCTTCGGCCTGCTCGCCGACCGCTACGGCCGCCGCCCCGTGCTGATGATCGACGTCGTGCTGTTCTCGGTGCTCGAACTCGCCTCGGCCTTCGCGCCGAGCCTCGCGGCCTTCTTCGCGCTTCGCATCCTGTTCGGCGTCGCGATGGGCGGCGAGTGGGGCGTCGGCGCCTCGCTCACCATGGAGACGATCCCGGCGAAGGCGCGCGGCATCGTTTCCGGCATCCTGCAGTGCGGCTACCCCTCCGGCTTCCTGCTGGCCTCGATCGCGTTCGGCCTGCTCTTCCCCTACGTCGGCTGGCGCGGCATGTTCGTGGTCGGCGCGGCGCCGGCGCTGCTCGTCCTCTACATCCGCGCGCAGGTCGACGAGTCGCCGGTCTTCGCAGCGCAGGCGGTGGAGACGCATCGCCCCTCGGTGCTCGGCGTGCTGCAGGCGAACACCGGCCTGTTCCTCTTCGCCGTCGCCCTGATGACCTGCTTCACCTTCTTCAGCCATGGCACGCAGGACCTTTACCCGACCTTCCTGCGCGAGCAGATGAAGTTCGACCCGCACACCACCAGCGTCATCGCCGTCGTGTTCAACCTGGGTGCCATCTGCGGCGGCATCGCCGGCGGGGCCCTGTCCGAGCGGTTGGGCCGGCGCCGTACCATCGCGGCCGCGGCGGTCTTCTCGCTGGTTCCGCTTTGGTTCTGGTCGCATGGCGGCTCGGTGCCGGTGCTGGCGGTCGGCGGCTTCGTGATGCAGTTCGCCGTGCAAGCGGCCTGGGCCCCGGTGCCGGCCTACCTCAACGAAATCTCGCCCGACGCGGTGCGCGGCACCTTCCCGGGCTTCACTTACCAGCTCGGCGCCCTGATCTCGGCGGTGAACGGGCCGATGCAGACGGCCATCGCCGGGTCATCCGGCGGCGACTACGCCCTCGCCCTCGCCGCCACCGCCGGCGTCGTCGCCGTGGCGCTTGCGGCGCTGGCGCTATGCGGCCCCGAGCGGCGCGGGGTGACATTCGGCGCGGCGCAGCCAAGCCTGGCGGAGTGAGGGGATGAGCGAGAGAGCGCTGAAGGTCCGGGCCACGGGCAGGGTACAGGGTGTCGGCTACCGCGCCTTCGCGGCCGCCGAGGCGGCGCGTCGCGGCGGCGGCGGCTGGGTACGCAACGAGGACGACGGCAGCGTCACCGCCGCGCTGCACGGACCCGGCGCGGCACTGGCC
>CALMRL010000371.1 GCA_937873345.1 uncultured Beijerinckiaceae bacterium
ACGTGCAGGGCGAGCCGATGTCCCAAGCTGTGCACTGCCATGTGCCGCTTGGACCCCTTCTTGCGCTTGCCACCGTCATAGCCGGCGCTCTGCCCGCTTTCGGGCGAGAAGCGCAGCGTACGGCTGTCCAGCACCGCCGCGCTCGGCTCGGCCTTCTACCGCTACGCATTGGCGCTCTCGCTGCGCATCCAGCGCCCGCTGATTGGCCTCTACCACACCGCCATCGCAATCCTGGTGCTGACCGCGACGTCGGCGCTGGTCTGGCTCGGCCTGCAGGCCTTCGACCGCAAGTTGTCGGTCCACGATGGTCGCGGCGACCTGCTCACGCCAATCGTTCCTGTCCGCGGCCGCGTGTCGGTGCAGTACGACCTCATCCGGGATCGCGTCTGCGGCATCGACATCACCGCCTCAATCATCGATGGCGCCGACGAGATGCGCCCGCTGGTCACGCTGCATCGCGAGGTATCGGGGCCGAGCGGCCCGGATCACTTCACTAGGTCATGGCAGGTGCCGCCGGAGGCCGCGCCGGGCCGCGCGAAGTTGCGCGTTGGATGGGCCTACGCATGCCCGGGCAACTACGTGCAAGTGATGTCGCCAGCGATCCTGAGCCTGCCTGACGTGCCGTTCACGATCACGCCGGCGCGGTAGAGCGCCGGGTTTCTTGGGCGCGATCTTGGGCGTAGATGGCGCACCCGAAGGGATTCGAACCCCTGGCCTCTGCCTTCGGAGGGCAGCGCTCTATCCAGCTGAGCTACGGGTGCTGTGCACGATCTTAGAGGAGCGGGTGGGCTGGCACAATGCTCGATGTGGCCGGCATGCCGCCTCGGTTGCCTCGCGGGTCGGTTGCCCCGCGGATGGGGCGTCCGCTGGCGAAGGGCTCGTCAAGCGTGCAGGCGCTCCTTGATGCGGTCGGCGACGCGGAGTGCATTGGCGATGATGGTCAGCGTCGGGTTCACCGCGCCGATCGAGGGGAAGAAGGAGGCGTCGGTGACGTAAAGGTTGTCGAGCTCGTGCGCCTTGCAGTCGAGGTCGAGCACGGAGGTCGACGGGTCGGTGCCGAAGCGGCATGTGCCGGCCTGGTGCGCCGTTCCGTTCAGCGGAATGCCCTTGCCGAGGTAGAGCGAGCGCTCGATCAGCGCGAGATGACCGCCGGCGGTGGTCATCAGCGTCTCCAGCTGGTGCTTCAGCTCGCTCGCCGGCTTCTCGTTGGTGTCCGTCACCTCGAGGCGCACCTGATCCCCTGAATAGCGGATGCGGTTCTCGTGCAGCGGGATGTCCTCGGTCTGCAGCCAGAAGTCCATCGAGTGCTCGGCCATCTTCTCGAACGGCATCTCCGGCAGGAAGTTGAGGAATCCCGGCACCGCTTCGCCGCGGATCTGCTCGCCGTGCGACGTCGCGCACATCTGGATCAGCCCGAGGGGGTAGTCGTGGTCGGGCGAGCCGAAGTAGTAGTCCGAGACAGCCAACGTCTTCTGGAACACCGTGTGGTTCTGCTCGCGCATCAGCGCCATCAGCACGCTCATGGTGTGGCGCATGTAGTTGCGGCCGACGAGGTCGGAACCGTTCGCCAGCCCGTTCGGGTGCCGGTCACTGCCTGAGCGCAGCAGCAGCAGCGCCGACGACAAGGCGCCGCAGGCGACGACCACGATGTCGGCGCTATAGGTCTCGGGCTGGCCGTGTCGGATGACGTGGATGGTCTTCACCGCGCGGCCGGAGGCGTCGGTCTCCAGGCGCTCGACATAAGCGTCGGTGAGCAGGGTGAAGTTGCCGTGCAGCTTCAGCGTCGGGTCGACGCAGATCACCTGCGCGTCGGCCTTGGCGTTCAGGAGGCAGGGAAAGCCGTCGAAGGCGTCGCAGCGGATGCAGGGACTCGTCGGCTTCGCGCTGCCGTCCTCCTCCTGGTCGAGCAGGATGCCGAGCGGCAGGTGGAAGGGGTGCACGCCAGCATTGGTCCAAGCGTCGCTGAGCTCCTGGATCCGCGGCTCGTGTTTCACCGGCGGCTGCGAGTAGGGCGTCGAGGACCACGGCTCATTGGGGTCCTCGCCGCGCGCCCCGTGCACCTGGAACAGACGCTCCGCCTCGCCGTAGTATGGCTCGAAGACGTCGTAGCCGACCGGCCAGGCCGGCGACGGACCGTCGTGGGTCGCGAAGGCGGTGAAGTCCTTCTCGCGCAGGCGGAACAGTGCCGCGCCGTAGACCTTGGAGTTGCCGCCGACGAAGTAGTGCAGCCCGGGGTGGAAGCTTTCGCCCTTCCGGCCGTACCAGGTCTCCGCCGCCTGATACTTGCCGTCGACGAAGACGGTCTTCGAATCCCAGTTCTCGCTACCCCGCTTCAGGTAGGAGCCGCGCTCAATCATCAGGATGCGCTTGCCCGTGGACGCCAGCTTCTGCGCCAGCGAGGCGCCGCCCGGACCGCTGCCGATCACGATGAGGTCGTAGTGCGTGTCGGCCATCGCCGATCTCCTGGTCGGGCGAGGCCTACTTGAAGCGGCCGGGCCTGTTGCGGGTTGGAGCGACCTCCAACCCGGTGACGATCATCGTGCAGGGCTCGTCGCCGACGGTGCCGGAAAGGTGGCCCTTGCGACCGTCGCGCTCGCGCGTGCCTTGGTCCTCGCCCATCATCAGTTCGCCCGGCCCCATCTCGACGCGATGCCCGTCCATCGTCTCGACGAACCAGCGCCCGGTGAGCACGGCGATCCACTGCGGCCTCGGGTTCTCGTGCCAGTCGCCGATCCAGCCGATGGGCAGGACGGTGAAGGTGACGCCGGCCTCCGTCTTGTCCATCTTGTCGTTCCACTGCGGCGCGACACCCTCGCCAATGCCCTGGAACTTGAACGCGGACAGCTCGCAGCGCTGCTGGTGACTGACGCCATCGTCGTCGGTGTAGACATGCCAGTAAGGCATGCGCGGCGAAGCATCGGCCATGGCTGATCCTTGCGTTTGCGATAGGTGTCGATCGTGCCGAGGACGCAGCGGGGCCAACGGCGCCAGCAAGCCGACGATGAGACCGCGGCGGCGGGTGAACCGCCGCGATGGGCCACCTCAGATCGTCGATGCGGTGGAGCGGGTGACCAGGTGGTAGATGAACAGCAGGATCACGGCGCCGACGATGCCACTGAGCAGGCT
>CALMRL010000372.1 GCA_937873345.1 uncultured Beijerinckiaceae bacterium
ACCGACGCGCGGCTTGATCGGCTCGCGCCGGCGTCCACCCGCCCGCGTGCCCGCCCTCGCACGAAACATGCCGCCCGTATCGGTCGCGCCGGCGGCGCCCTCGTCCTCGCGGAAGCCCTTGGCGCTGCGGTTCGAGCCCATCGTCCAGGTCGGGCGGTGCCCGGTCAGCGCGTCGCGCTGGTACACGGCAACGTCTTCGACGCTCATGCCGTTGAAATAGTTGTAGGAGGCGTTGTAGGCGCGGACGTGGTCGAGGCAAAAGCAGAAGAACTGGCCTTCCCGGTCGCGTCCCTGCGGAGCACGGAACTCGCCCTCGGCCGTGCAACCGGGATGGTTGCAGCGGGGGCGCTCGACGGCCGTCGCCGGGGCCCCCTTGCTGTCGGGCTTGACGCGGATGCTGTCGAACAGACGGGAATTCAGGTTCATGGCTCGATCATTATGGAGGCGTTGCGATCGGCATCAAGCGCCGATGAACGGTTTGCGACGCGAGGCAGTGAAGCAGGAGATGACTGGCAATGAGTGAACAAGGACATCCCGTCGCGGACCGCATCCGGGCTGCGCTGACGCAGGGCCTCCAGCCCGCCGTGTTGGAGGTGATCGACGAGTCTCATAAGCACGCCAAGCACGCCCATGTCGTGTCTCGGGCGGGCACGGCCGGAGCGCCGGGCGAGACTCATTTCCTGATCAAGGTGACATCCGCGCGTTTCGAGAACAAGACCCGGCTGGAGCGCCACCGCGTGATCAATGAGCTCGTCGCCGGCGAGATGGGACCAGACGGCGTGCACGCCATCGCGATCGAGGCCCGCGCGCCAGGCGAGTGAGCGGGGCGCCAGGGCCGGCGCCTTGAAACAGCCGCAACGCAAGGGGATAGCGACGCCTCGCCGCTGGCGCTCCCGCCGGCGACACTCTAGACAGGACCTGATGATCCTGCGCGCCGCGCCCGCACGCTGCACCGATGGATGGACCGATGCCTAGCCGTCCCGATCGATCGTGCGGCTCTTCGCGTTCCTCCGCGCTTCTCGCCGCGACGCTCGCCTGCCTGTTCATGTCGGTCGAGGTTCTGGTGACGTTGGCCCTGGCAACGCCGGCTGCGGCGACGCCGGCGCTGACCATGGACGTCGCGACCGGCGACGTCCTCTACCAGCAGCAGGCGACGCAGCCCTGGTATCCGGCCTCGACCACCAAGCTGATGACCGTGCTCGTGGCGCTGCAGGCGGTGCGCGAGGGGCGCATCACCCTCGACACGCCGCTGCTGTACTCCGCCTACGCCCGCTCGCAGCCGCCCTCGAAGATGGGGTTCCAGGTCGGCACCCAGGTGACGCTGATCAACGCACTCAGGATGCTGATGGTGAAGTCGGCCAACGACATCGCCGTCACCGTCGCCGAGGGCGTGTCCGGCTCGGTGCCGGCCTTCGCCGAGGACATGAACGCCGAGGCCGCCTCGATCGGCCTGCGCGAGTCGCATTTCGTCAATCCCAACGGCCTGCCGGCCGCGGGCCACGTCTCTTCGGCGCGCGACATGGCGCTGATCGCCCGCGCGCTCTACGCGCAGTTCCCCGAGCAACTCGGGCTGTTCGACATCGGTGCGCTGCAGTTCGGCGGCGAGATCATCGGCAACCACAACAACCTGCTCGGTCGCTATCCCGGCGTCGACGGCATGAAGACCGGCTTCACCTGCCCCGCCGGCTTCAACGTGGTGGCGAGCGCCTTCCGCGACGGCCGGCGCATCGTGACGGTGGTGATGGGAGCGCCCTCCGTCGCCACGCGCACCGCCAAGGCGGCGGCGCTGTTCGACCGCGCCTTCGCCGGCGTCGACCGGCCGACCGGCTCGATCGTGGCGCTCGCC
>CALMRL010000373.1 GCA_937873345.1 uncultured Beijerinckiaceae bacterium
CCCCCAGCCCCCGCGCGAAAACCCCCGCGTGCTGCACATCTCCGACATCACGCTGCGTCTCGGGCCCCGCGTGCTCTTCGACCGCGCCTCCGCCGCCCTGCCCGAGGGTGCGCGCATCGGCTTGGTCGGGCGCAACGGCACCGGTAAGACCACGCTGTTCAAGATGATCGCCGACGAGCTGCAGCCCGACTTGGGCTCGCTCTCCATCCCCAAGAAGATGCGGATGGGCCGTGTCGAGCAGGAGGCGCCGGGAGGGCCCGGCTCGCTCATCGATTTCGTGCTCGCCGCCGACATCGAGCGCGCCACGCTGATGACGGAGTCCGAGACGGCGGCCGACCCCGACCGCATCGCCGCGATCCAGACGCGGCTCGTCGACATCGACGCGCACTCCGCCCCCGCCCGCGCCGCGCGCATCCTGTCAGGGCTCGGCTTCGACTTCGAGGCGCAAGGGCGCCCGCTCTCCTCCTTCTCCGGCGGCTGGCGGATGCGCGTGGCACTCGCCGCCGTGCTGTTCGCCGAGCCCGACCTGCTGCTGCTCGACGAACCGACGAACTACCTCGACCTCGAAGGCACGCTCTGGCTGATTGACTACCTCGGCCGCTATCCCGCGACGATCCTGGTCATCAGCCACGACCGCGACATGCTGGACGCCGTCTGCGACCACATCCTGCACCTCAACCACGCCAAGCTGACGCTGTGGACCGGCAACTACACCTCGTTCGAGAAGCAGCGGCGCGAGAGCCAAGCGATCGAGCAGAAGCACCTGAAGAAGCAGGACGCGCAGCGCCGCCACATGCAGGCCTTCGTCGACCGCTTCCGGGCGTCGGCCACCAAGGCGAGCCAAGCGCAGTCCCGCCTGAAGGCGCTGGCGAAAATGGAGCCGGTGACGGCGCTGGTCGACGGCGAGGTGCTGCCGATCATCCTGCCCTCGCCGGAGAAGCCGCTGAAGCCGCCGATCGTGGCGATGGAGAAGGCCAGCGTCGGCTATGACGGCCGCGCCATCCTGAGGTCCCTCGACCTGACGATCGCGGACGATGACCGCATCGGCCTGCTCGGCTCCAACGGCAACGGCAAGTCGACCTTCGCGAAGCTCGTCGCCGGGCGTCTTGAGGCGATGGACGGCGGCGTCCGCCGCTCGGGCAAGATGCAGGTCGGCTTCTTCGCGCAGCACCAGGTCGACGACCTCGACGAGGAAGCGACGCCCTTCGCCTGCGTGCGCCCGTTGATGCCGCAGGCGAGCGAATCGCAGGTCCGGGGCAAGTGCGCGCAGTTTGGCTTCGCCGGCCCGAAGGCCGACACACGCATCGCCATGCTGTCGGGCGGCGAGAAGGCGCGGCTCCTGATGGGCCTCACCGCCTTCCACGGCCCGCACCTCCTGATCCTCGACGAGCCGACCAACCACCTCGACATCGACTCGCGCGCCGCGTTGATCGCGGCGATCAACGAGTACAAGGGCGCGGTGATCCTGGTCAGTCACGACCGTTACCTCCTCGACGCCTGCGCCGACAGGCTGTGGCAGGTGGCCAACGGCTCGGTGACGCCGTTCGACGGCGACATGGACGATTACAAGGCGGCCGTCCTCGGTACCGAGAGCAGGCCGAAGAAGGACAAGCCGGCCGAGCGCGCGGCGGCACCCGCGCCTGCCCGATCCGCCCTGCCCGTCAAGAAGCGCCTCGCAGCCGTCGAGGAGAAGATGGGTAGGTTCTCCAGCCTCATCGCCCGCATCGACGAGGCGCTGGCCGATGCTGACGCCTTCATCGCCAATCCCTCGAAGGCGGCGGTGCTCGCCAGGCAGCGCGGCGAGCTGGCGAAGGCGCTGGCCGCCGCCGAGGACGACTGGCTGATGCTCTCGGCCGAGCAGGAGGCGGCGCAGTGAGCAGGCATCCGCCGAGCCGGCGATCTTGACGGCGAGGGCCGTCGGGCCGGCGCGGGCATCCCGGCCGCGCCGGGCGCTCGCGGCGTTGCTCGCCCTAGCTCTCGTCGTCGTTGCGCTCGCCGCGCACGCGCTCGGCCCCTACCTTTTCGGGCGAGTCACCTTGCAGAACGAGCTTGCCGTGCAGCTCAAGGCGACGAGCGGGCTGCGCATCCAGGCCCACCACGCCCGCTTCGCCCTGCTGCCGCGCCCCCGCGTCGTCACCGACGAGGTGCGCATCGACGACGGCAGGGGCGCGCTGTCGCTCGATGCCGACGGCCTCACCGGCGACGTCAGGCTGCTGCCCCTCGTCGTCGGACGAGTCGAGCTGAGCGGCGTCGCGTTGCACCGGCCGCGGGTCGCCGTCGACCTCGCCGCCGGACTGCCCGGCACCGATTCGACCATCGGGCGGGCGCTGCGCGGGCGCGACGAGCATGCCGGCGCGACGGAGCAGCGGCTCGGCTCGTTGAGCCTGCAGGACGGCTCGCTGCGCGTCCTTCGCGAGGGTGCGCCGCCGCTCATCCTCACCGGCATCGATGTCGCCATCGATTGGAGCGACCTCGAGGCGGCGGCATCGCTGACCGGTTCGCGCCGGCTCGGGAGCGAGCGCGTCGACCTCGCCCTCTGGCTCGGCAGCCCGGCGGTCCTGCCGCGCGGCGAGCCCTCGGCGATGGTCCTGCACGCCCATTCCGCGGCGCTCGATCTCGCGGCCAACGGTGTGCTGGCCGCCTCCTCGGCGGGCGTCGGCGAGGCGGTGCAGGACCGGCCGACGCTCGG
>CALMRL010000374.1 GCA_937873345.1 uncultured Beijerinckiaceae bacterium
GTGCTGGCGGTGCCGGCGACCGCCGCCGCGTCGCTCCTGCCGGGACTGGACGCGCCGCGCCTCTTCCGCTCCATCGTCAACGCGCATTTCAAGATCGCGCCGAAGATGTCGCTGCCGCCGATCCTCGGGTTGGTCAACGCCACGGTGGAGTGGGTCTTCGCCTTCGAGGACCGCGTCTCGATCACGATTTCGGGCGCCGACCGACTGCTCGACGTGCCGCGCGAGGAGCTGGCGCCGCGGCTATGGGACGAGGTGTGTCAGGCAACCGGCCTTGCCGGTCCGCTGCCGCCGTGGCAGATCATCCGCGAGAAGCGGGCGACCTTCGCCGCCACGCCGGCCGAGGACGCGCGCCGTCCCGGCCCGGTAACCGCGTTCCCTAACCTCGTCCTTGCCGGCGACTGGACGGCGACCGGGCTTCCGGCGACGATCGAGGGATCGATCCGGTCCGGCAATCGCGCGGCGGCCCTGCTCGGCTGAGCGGCCGCGCCGCGGGCGGACCCAAATCGTCGCGCGCATTTTTCAGTAGGTGTGTGTCGCGAAAATCTGCGAGCGTTCGCAAGCTTTTCTCGGACATCATCCGCGAGGACAAAAAGAGTGTTGTTGACCGCAACCCGCGAGGACGCCCCGCCGCTGGCGCAGGATGGGCTGGACCACGCGATCGACCGTGCCACGGAGGCGCTGCTGGAGCAGCAGCGGCCGGACGGACACTTCGTGTTCGAGCTCGAGGCCGACGTTTCTATTCCTTGCGAATACATCCTGTTCAAGGCGTTCCGCGGCGAATCGCTGGAGCGTCGCCTCGAATTGAAGTTCGCCCGCTACATCCGCGACCGGCAGAAGGCGCGGGGCGGATGGCCGCTGTTCCAGGACGGCGGCTTCAACATGTCGTCGTCGGTCAAGGCCTACTTCGCGCTGAAGATGATGGGCGATGCCCCCGACGCCCCGCACATGGTGCGGGCGCGCGAGGCGATCCTGAAGCATGGGGGCGCCGCCACCGCCAACGTCTTCACCCGCGCCCTGCTCGCGCTGTTCGGCGAGGTGCCCTGGTCGGCGGTGCCGGTGATGCCGGTCGAGATCATGCACCTGCCGCGGTGGTTCCCGTTCCACCTCGACAAGATCTCGTACTGGGCGCGCACCGTGCTAGCGCCGATGATGGTGGTGAACGCCCTCAAGCCGCGCGCCAAGAACCCGCGCGACGTGCACATCACCGAGCTGTTCACCGTGCACCCCGACAAGGTGCGCCGTTGGCCGGGCGGCGTCGGCCAGTCGCCGCTGTGGACCGTGGTGTTCAACTGCGTCGACGCGGTGCTGCGCGTGTCCGAGCCGTACTTCCCCGAAAGCTCGCGCCGCTCGGCGATCGCCAAGGCCGAAGCCTACACCACCGAGCGACTCAATGGCGACGACGGGCTCGGCGCGATCTATCCCGCGATGGCCTATTCCGCGATGATGTACATGACGCTGAACCCCGACGACGAGGACCCGCGCCTCCGGCAGGCGGTCAGGGCGATCGAGGGGCTGATCGTCGAGTATGACGACTATGCCTACCTGCAGCCCTGCGTGTCGCCGGTATGGGACACCTCGCTCGCCGCCCACGCGCTGATGGAGGCGGGCCACACCCGCAACGCCGAAGCGGTCAAGGCCTGCCTCGACTGGTTGAAGCCGCGCCAGGAGCTCGACGTCGTCGGCGACTGGAAGGCGCAGCGCCCCGACGTGCGCCCCGGCGGTTGGGCCTTCCAGTACAACAACGCGCACTTCCCCGACCTCGACGACACCGCCGTGGTGGTGATGGCGATGCATCGTGCCCAGAACCATGGCGGCTCAGGCATCCCGGACCGCTACGCCCACGCGATCGAGCGGGCGCGCGAGTGGGTCGAGGGGTTGCAGAGCACCAACGGCGCCTGGGGCGCCTTCGATGCCGACAACGACTACGACTACCTGAACAACATCCCCTTCGCCGACCACGGCGCCCTGCTCGACCCGCCGACGGCGGACGTCACGGCGCGCTGCATCTCGATGCTGGCGCAGCTTGGCGAGACGCCCGGCTCCTGCCCGGCGATGAAACGGGCGCTGGACTATCTCGTCGAGACGCAGGAGCCCGACGGCTCGTGGTTCGGCCGCTGGGGCATGAACTACATCTACGGCACCTGGTCGGTGTTGTGCGCCCTCAACATCGCTGGCCTCGGCCACGAGCACGGCGCGATCCAGCGGGCGATCTCGTTCCTGCGCATCAACCAGAACCCCGATGGCGGCTGGGGCGAGGGCGCGGAAACCTACGACCGCGAATACAAGAGCTACCAGCAGGCGGAGTCCACCGCCTCGCAGACGGCTTGGGCGCTGATTGCCCTGATGGCGGTGGGCGAGGTCGACGACCCAGCCGTCGAGCGCGGCATCGAGTACCTGATGGCGACGCAGGGACGCGACGGCTTCTGGCAGGAGCCGCGCTTCACCGCCACCGGCTTTCCCAAGGTGTTCTACCTCCGCTACCACGGCTACCCCAAGTTCTTCCCGCTTTGGGCGATGGCGCGCTACCGCAACCTGAAGCAGTCCAACCACCGCAGGGTGCTGGTCGGCCTGTGAGCCGGCATCGGCCGGCGCGGCACCGCGGCCCATCGTGAGAACGCCGGAGTTTCCCTCCGGCGTTCTCGTCGTC
>CALMRL010000375.1 GCA_937873345.1 uncultured Beijerinckiaceae bacterium
GTGATGCGCGAGAGCGCCGCGGCGACGCTCTCGCGCATCACCGTGCGATGCTCCGCGCCGCCGGCCAGCGCCGCCCAGGCCGAACGAAAGCCTCGGCGGGCGATCGAACCGTCCCGGTTCGCCGAGCGGATCCGCTTCAGGTCGCCGATCTCCCCGATCAGCGGGCGCAGGGCTCTTCGCGTCGGCGCGCTCCTGTCCGGCGACACGACCGCCAGCGGCGTGGTCACGCCTCGGAGCCCTCGCCGACGCCCATCCAGTCGAGCAGTATGTCCTGCTGCGAATGGAAGGCGTGCACCGGGTCATGGCCATTGGACATCATCGGGGCCTTGAAGAAGACGCCCATCTGCTCCTGCACGCCACCCTGGCCGCGGCGGTCGGCGAGACCGAGGCAGCGGGCGATCTCGATCGCGAGCGGCGCCGCCAGGATCGAGTCCTTGCAGAGGAAGTTGACCTTGATCTGCATCCGCTGCCCCATGAAGCCGGTGATGTCGATGTTGTCCCAGGCTTCCTTGTCATCGCCGCGTGGGCGATAGTAGCGGATGTCGATGATGTGGTCCTCGACCTTGTAGCCGAGCATCTGGTCGAGCACGCTCTTCTTGGTGCCGACCTTGGATTGCAGCGAGTTCGGGTCATCGAGCGCCAACCCGTCGCGGTTGCCGAGGATGTTGGTCGAGAACCAGCCGTCGACGTGCAGCGAGCGCTGGCGCAGCGCCGGCGCGATCACCGTCTTCATGAAGGTCTGGCCGGTCTTGCCGTCTTTGCCGGCCACCGCCACGTTGCGCTCGTGCGCCATCTCGATCAGCGGCTTGGCGTCGGCGGAGACGGATGGCGAGAAGTTCGCGTACGGGGTGCCGCTCTTGATCGCGGCGTAGGCGTAGAGCATCGCCGGGCCGATCGCGGCATCCGACTCGTCCAGGCCCTTCTCGAAAGCCTTGAGGCTCTGAAGAGCCGTCGCGGCCATGTCGGGATAGCGCTCGGTCGAGGCGAGGTTGACCATCACCACGCGATCGACGCCGCTGTCGCGCTTGAAGCGGGCGATGTCATCGGCGATGCGCTCGACCGCTTCGCGATGACCTCGGGCATTGAATTTGTTCTCGCCGTCGACGTTCTTGCAGAAGGCCGACGAGCCGACAGCCTGCATCGGACGGATGCCGCGCAGCGCCCGGCCGCCGGCCTGCAGAGAGTCGCGGTCGAGGACGCCGTGCTTCTCGGCGGCGGTCGCGAGGTCGTCGCCGTTGACGTCCCATCCGGAGAAGACCAAGTCGCGGTAGTCCGCCATGCCCTGCACGGCGAACTCGGCGAGCGGCAGCCCAGTGCGGTCGTTCTTTCCCGCCTTGATCATCTCGATGCCGGCGATCGCCGTGGTGGCGACGGCGCCGCCCAGGCCGACCACGGCGACGCCGATGCGCTCGCCTCTGCCATCCTGGCGAGGCTGGCTCGAACTTCGCGATATGTCGATGGCCTGCGTCATTCCTGTCTCTCCTTTTCGTCGGTGATCTGGACCGCACGAAAAGCGTCTGGTCCGAGGTGCGGCGTGATAAGTGCTGGCGGCGTTACGGGTTCGATCGATCGCGGGGGTTCTCGCGCGGGCGTCGCCTGTATCATGTCGCGTTCCAAGGGATAGTGCGGCAAAGTGGCGAGGCCAGTGCCCGCCACAGTAGACCTTCGGCACCGTACCCTCTCGACTTCCGGTAGGAGACGACCAGCAACACGGACCTAACTATTAGCCCAGGTCGCAACGCTGGAGGCGGCGATCATCTTTGCAAAAGACATGGTCGCGCCGATCCGCGTTCCGATCGGAGGCGCAAGCGGAGCCGCCATCTGGCGGGCGGAGGGCGTAGATGACCTCGCATTCGCCCGGAGCGGGCTGTAGGAGCAATAGCTGTCGCTGGCGGGAGCATGCCAACAAACATGATCGGCCCGCACCATCGGATGCAGCGCCGGATCGTTCGATGGCGGTGGGAGACGACGCGTGGTGGGAGAGGAAGGACTCGAACCTTCGAAGCTTACGCAGCGGATTTACAGTCCGCCCCCTTTGCCGCTCGGGACACTCTCCCACATGCTCGCCTTGAGGGCTGGCTTATGGAAAGTGCCGGGCGGCCTGTCAACCCGCCAGCGCGGCTTCGCCGCCTCGCAGGCCTTGCGGTGCGCCGACCGGCCGTGCGATGGGCGACGATGCCGACATCCCAGCCTACCGGGCCGCGTCCCGATGATCACGCCTTGCTGGTGATCGAGCCTTGACGGACCGTCGCCGTCGCCCGCAACGCCTGCCGCCCGATGCGGCTGCCGGGCGAGGTGCGCCCGGCAGCTCGCTCGTCTATGGCTTCCACGCCGTCGAAGCGGCGCTCCTCGCTCGGCGTCGCAAGCTGCTGGCGATCCACGCCACCGACGCCGCGGTGACGAGGCTCGCCGAGGTTCTCGCCGCGGCGGGCCTGCGGGTGACGCCGGCGACGGCGGACGCGTTGAGCCGCCGGCTTGGCCCCGAGGCCGTCCATCAAGGCGTGCTGCTGGAGGCCGGACCGGTCGAGACGGTCGATCTCGACGACGTCGTCGACCGCAGCGGTCTCGTTCTGGTGCTCGATCAGATCACCGATCCGCACAACGTCGGCGCCATCATTCGCACCGCGGCGGCCTTCGCCGTCGACGCCCTCGTCATCACCAGCCGCCACATGCCCGCGCTCGCCGGCGTGGTCGCCAAGGCGGCCTCGGGCGGCCTCGACCATCTGGCCATCGCCGAAGTCACCAACCTCGCCCGCGCGCTCGACGAGCTGGCCGAGCTCGGCTATTGGCGCATCGGTCTCGACTCCGAGGCGCCCCACGATTTCGCGGCCGCGCCGCTGCGCCGCCCGCTGGCTTTGGTGCTCGGCGCCGAGGGCAGGGGATTGCGCCAGCTGACGCGCGAGCGCTGCGACGCGCTGGCCCGGCTCGACATGCCCGGCGCGATCAAGAGCCTCAACGTGTCGAACGCCTGCGCCGTCTCTCTGACCCTCGCCCGCGTCCGGCTCGCGCAGGACCTCTAGCGAGGGATGGCACCTCGCGCCGACCGGCGTTTACGGAACCCGGTGATTTGCCGGAGGCCGATGGTCTCGCGGCTTGCACTCGCTGTCGGACCACGCCACAGTTCGGCCCCGGCGGATCGATGCTCCTGCCGGCGAGGGTAGAAGAGCCGTCATGAAGGTCACACTGGAACGGGCCACGCTGCTGCGCTCGCTCGGCCATGTCCACCGCGTTGTGGAGCGCCGCAACACCATTCCGATCCTGTCCAACGTGCTGCTGCGCGCCGAGGGCCAGTCGCTGACCCTGAAGGCGACGGACCTCGACCTCGAGGTGACGGAGATCGTCGCCGCCGACGTCGGACAGCAGGGCGCCACCACCCTGCCAGCGCACATCCTGCACGACATCGTGCGCAAGTTCCCCGACGGGGCGCAGGTCAGCCTGGAGAACACCGGCGACGGCGCGCAGTTCGTCCTGCGCTCGGGCCGCTCGCGCTTCAACCTGCAGGCCTTGCCGGAGGCCGACTTCCCCGACCTTGCCGCCGGCGAGATGAGCCACAGCTTCTCGATCACCGCCGCGATGCTGAAGAAGCTGATCGACAAGACGCAGTTCGCCATCTCCACCGAGGAGACGCGCTACTACCTCAACGGCATCTACATGCACACGATCGACGGCGGCGGCGCGACCATGCTGCGCGCCGTCGCCACCGACGGGCACCGGCTCGCCCGCGTCGAGATGCCGGCGCCTCAGGGCGCGGCCGGGATGCCGGGCATCATCGTTCCGCGCAAGACCGTCGCCGAAGTGCAGCGCTTGGCGGAGTCGGGCGCCGATGAGATCAAGGTCGAGGTGTCGACCGCCAAGATCCGCTTCACCTTCGGTGATGCGGTGCTGACCTCGAAGCTGATCGACGGAACGTTTCCCGACTATCTCCGCGTCATCCCGAGCGGCAACGACAAGCGGCTCACCGTCGATCGCAAGCCGTTCCAGGAAGCGGTCGACCGCGTATCCACCATCTCCTCGGAGCGGGGTCGCGCGGTGAAGCTCGCGGTCGCCGACGGCAAGCTGACGCTTTCCGTGACCAATCCGGACTCGGGTTCCGCGGTCGAGGAGCTTGAGGTGGACTACGACGCTGCCCCTCTCGATATCGGCTTCAACGCCCGCTACCTCCTCGACATCACCGCGCAGATCGAGTCCGACACGGCTCTGTTCAAGATGGCCGATCCCGGCTCGCCGACGCTCGTGCTCGACCGCGACGGCGCGGCGGCGCTTTACGTGCTGATGCCGATGCGCGTCTGACGTGCCTCGCCGGTCAATGCAGGATCGCGCAGCCGTGGTCGAGCAGCGCCTCGCCGTGCGCCTCGTCGCGGCTGTGCGGGATGCGATGGCGAGCCAGCACGGCGAAGCCGGGCGCGTCGTGCAGGACGACGGGCGCGACGACGACGGTCAGCCCGTCCATCTCAGCAGTTGAAAGCTCGAGGCCGCGCTGCGCCAGGGCAACGATGTTGGCGCGGGGGAAAGCCGCCTCGTCGAGCAGGGTCACGGCGTAGCGCGGCGTGCGCGGCGTCAGCGTCAGAGCGCTCCACGCGCCCTGACGCAGCGAGCCGAGCTGCCGGTCCAGCGAGGCGCGGATATCGGGGCGAAGGCAGTCAACGTGGATGTGCAACTGATCCTGGCTGCGCCCGACCCGGGAGTTGACGGCCATCCCAAGGTCTTCGCGCTTCGGCTGTCGTGGTAGGGCATCGCTGACGAAGCGACGGGCATTCCAGGCATCGGCGAAATAGTTCGGCGCAGTGCTCGCGCGCAGCGCGGGTGCCTCGATGCCGACCGTGCGCACGGCCGGCGTCACGATGATGTGGCTGGCCTCGAACGGCGCCCGGACGACGACGGTACCCCGCGAGGGATCGTTGCCGAGATCGACGCTCAAGCAGGGAAAGGCGGCGCCTGTCACCCTGTGGTCGGCGAGGCATGCCTGGATCACCCGCCAGAGTAGCCCACGTTCGCCCGCTGCCGCCGCCATCGGCCAGACGAGCATCACCGCAAGGCAGGGTGGACCCAGCTTGAACCGACCCAGGAAGGCGATGGAATCGAACGAGAAACGCCGCATAAGGCCGCCACCTTAACGGAGACGGCCTTGCGTCGAAATGAACGCGACACGGAGATCCGCCGAGGCGGGATGCGTGGCTTAAGCGCCTAGCGGCGCACGAAGTTCATGATCAGCGAAACGATCAGCAGGATGATCGCGACGTAGAACACGAGGCTGGCCACCGACGAGGCCGTGCCCGCCACGCCGCCGAAGCCCAGAAACCCGGCGACGATCGCCACGACGAGAAAGATGAGCGCCCAGTACAGAAGATTGCCGACAGCCATGGTAGCCTCCAGAGAACAGCCAGAAAACTGGTGCTAACGGGCCGGGTTCCCGCTAAGCCATTAAATCTACGGCCTCTTCTAGGCTCATACGTCTTTTCATCTATGTCATTTGACGCCCGGCTAAGCAGCTTGGGCGGTGAGAAGGGCGCTGACCGCGTCGAGCGCGCTCTGCGAGGCGCCGCCGTTGGGACCCCCAGCCTGCGCCATGTCGCGGCGTCCGCCGCCGCCCTTGCCGCCGAGTTCGGCCGCAGCGGCGCGAACCAGCGCAACGGCATCGAAACGCGCCGTGAGATCGGACGTTACGCCGACGACCACGCCGGCCTTGCCGTCGCCGGCAACGCCGACGATGGCCACCACTCCCGAGCCGATCGCCTGCTTGGCGTCGTCGGCGAGCGCCTTCAGATCCTTCATCTCGATGCCGGCGACGGCGCGCCCCATGAATTTGATGCCGGCGACATCGGATACCGCGGGCGCGCCGGCCTCTCCCTCGCCGGCCATCGCCAGCCTGCGGCGGACATCGGCCAGCTCGCGATCGAGCTTGCGACGTTCCTCGATCATCGCGGCGAGACGCCTCGCCGCCTCGTCCTCGGGTGTCTTCAGCAGCGCCGCCAGCTCGGCCAGGGCTGCAGCCTTGCCGTTGAGGTGGCTGCGCGCCGATGCACCCGTCCTCGCCTCGATGCGGCGCACGCCGGCCGCGACGGCGGACTCACCGACGATCGTCACCAGGCCGATGTCGCCGGTGCGCTCGGCGTGGGTGCCGCCGCACAGCTCGACGGAGAAGGCGGGTCCGTGCGGATCGGCCTCGTCGCGGGGGCGACCCATCGAGACCACGCGCACCTCGTCGCCGTACTTCTCGCCGAACAGGGCGCGGGCGCCGGTCTTCATCGCCTCGTCGATCCCCATCTGCCGGGTCGTGACCGCCGTGTTGGCGAGCACGGCGCCGTTCGCGATCTCTTCGACCCGGGCAAGCTCCGCCGCACCGATCGGCTTCGGATGGGCAAAATCGAAGCGAAGGCGATCCGGCGCGACGAGCGAGCCTTTCTGGGCGACGTGGTCGCCCAGAACCTGCCGCAGCGCCTCGTGCAGCAGGTGGGTCGCGGAATGATTGGCGCGGATCACCGAGCGGCGGCCATGGTCGACGGAACAGTCGACGACCGCGCCGACGGCCAGCGTACCTGCCTCGACCGTCACGTCATGGACGAAGAGGTCGCCCAGCTTCTTCTGCGTGTTGGCGACGGCGAGGCGTAGTCCGCTGCTCCCGATCATCACGCCGCTGTCGCCGACCTGGCCACCCGACTCCCCGTAGAAGGGCGTCTGGTTGAGCACGACCCCGACCCGCTCGCCGGCAGCAGCCCCTGCCACCTCTGCACCGTCGCGAAGGATCGCCATGACCTCGGCCTCGGCGCGCTCGGTCGAATAGCCGAGGAAGTCGGTGGCGCCGAGGCGGTCGCGCAGGGCGAACCAGTGCGTTTCCGTTGACGTCTCGCCCGACCCCGCCCAGGCGCGGCGGGCATCCGCCTTCTGCCTCGCCATCGCCGCGTCGAAGCCGGGGAGGTCGACGCCGAGCCCCCTCGCGCGCAGCGCGTCTTGCGTCAGGTCGAGCGGAAAACCGTAGGTGTCGTAGAGCTTGAACGCGACCGCGCCGGGCAGGGTGCCGGCAGGGACAAGCGCCGCCGCCTCCTCGTCGAGCATGGCGAGGCCGCGGGCGAGCGTGATGCGGAAGCGCGTCTCCTCCAGCCGCAGCGTTTCGGCGATCAGTGCCTCGGCCCGCACCAGCTCGGGATAAGCCTGGCCCATCTCGCGCACCAGCACAGGGACGAGCCGCCACATCAGCGGCTCGGCGGCGCCGAGGATCTGAGCATGACGCATCGCGCGGCGCATGATGCGGCGCAGCACGTAGCCTCGGCCCTCGTTGGCCGGCAGCACGCCGTCGGCGACGAGGAACGCGGAAGCGCGCAGATGGTCGGCGACGACGCGGTGGCTTGCCTTCATCGGCCCGTCGGGATCGCTCGACGTCGCCGAGGCGATCGCCTCGATGAGAGTGCGGAACAGGTCGATCCCGTAGTTCGACGGCACGCCTTGGAGAAGCGCGGCGATGCGTTCCAGCCCCATGCCCGTATCGATCGAGGGCCGGGGCAGCGGCCGCCGCTCGCCCCCTTCGACCTGCTCGTACTGCATGAACACGAGGTTCCAGAACTCCAGGAAGCGATCGCCGTCCTCCTCCGGCGAGCCGGGCGGTCCGCCCGCCAGCCCCTCGCCCTGGTCGAAGAAGATCTCGGAGCAGGGACCGCAGGGGCCGGTCTCGCCCATCGACCAGAAGTTGTCGGATGAGGCGATGCGGATGATCCGCGACTCCGGCAGGCCGGCGATCCTGCGCCACAGCCCATGCGCTTCCTCGTCGTCGTGGTAGACGGTGACGAGCAGGCGCGACACGGGCAGGTCGAAGGTCCTGGTGATCAGCTCCCAGGCCATCTCGATCGCGCGGGGCTTGAAGTAGTCCCCGAACGAGAAGTTGCCGAGCATCTCGAAGAAGGTGTGGTGGCGAGCGGTGTAGCCGACGTTGTCGAGGTCGTTGTGCTTGCCGCCGGCGCGCACGCACTTCTGCGAGGAGGCGGCGCGGACGAAGGGGCTGCGTTCCTGGCCGGTGAAGACGTTCTTGAACGGCACCATGCCGGCGTTGGTGAACATCAGCGTCGGATCGTTGCGCGGCACCAGCGGCGCCGAGGCGACGATCTCATGATCCTGTCGGGCGAAGAAATCGAGAAACGCCGCGCGAATGTCGTTGACGCCGGTTCCGTTCATCGGTCCTCGAGAGCCTGTGCCGACTCGATGACGGCCGGTCGCGCCGACCACGGCGCATCCGTCTTTGTCTAGCGAGCCGGCCGGGCACTGTCGAGGCGCGGGGCAGCGGGACGGACCCGTGCCCTGCCGCGATGCGGAGGCCTAAGCCTCCTCGGCGTCCCCCTCCTCGACCTGATCGAGGATGCGCTCGGCGATCAGGCCTGAGTTCTCGCGGATCGCCCGCTCGATCTTCTCCGCCGCGGCGGGATTGGCGCGCAGGTACGCCTTGGCATTCTCGCGCCCCTGGCCGAGGCGCTGCGAGTCGTAGGAGAACCACGCGCCGGACTTCTCGACGACCCCTGCCTTGACGCCGAGGTCAACGAGCTCGCCCATCTTCGAGACGCCTTCGCCGTACATGATGTCGAACTCGACCTGCTTGAACGGCGGCGCGACCTTATTCTTGACGACCTTGACGCGGGTCTGGTTGCCGACCACCTCGTCGCGGTCCTTGATCGAGCCGATGCGGCGGATGTCGAGGCGGACGGAGGCATAGAACTTCAGGGCGTTGCCGCCCGTCGTCGTCTCGGGCGAACCGTACATCACGCCGATCTTCATGCGAATCTGGTTGATGAAGATCACCATGGTCTGCGAGCGCGAGATCGAGGCGGTGAGCTTGCGCAGCGCCTGGCTCATCAGGCGGGCCTGCAGGCCGGGCTGGCTATCACCCATCTCGCCGTCGATCTCGGCACGCGGCGTCAGCGCTGCCACGCTGTCTATGACCAGCACGTCGATCGCGCCCGAGCGCACCAGCGTGTCGGTGATCTCCAGCGCCTGCTCACCGGTGTCGGGCTGCGAGATCAGCAGGTCCTCGAGGTTGACACCGAGCTTGCGGGCGTAAACGGGATCGAGGGCGTGCTCCGCGTCGACGAAGGCGCACACGCCGCCCTTCTTCTGCGCCTCGGCGATGACGTGCAGGGTCAGCGTGGTCTTGCCCGAAGACTCCGGCCCATAAATCTCGATCACGCGGCCGCGCGGCAAGCCGCCGACGCCGAGCGCGATATCAAGGCCGAGCGAGCCGGTCGACACCGTCTCGATCTCCACCGCCTGCTGGTTCTTGCCCAGCCGCATGATCGAGCCCTTGCCGAAGCTGCGCTCGATCTGCGACAGCGCCGCGTCGAGCGCCTTGGTCTTGTCTCCGCTCTTGTCCACGGACGATCCTTCCACGAGGCGGATGTTGCTTGGCGACACGGCTTGGCGATCCTTCTGGCATGGTGCGGGCGAGCGGTGCAACACGCGTCCGGGAGCTTTGTGTACGCGTTTTGTTCTCGTTCCGCAAGATCAGCCCAGCAGAACTCCGGCAGCCGGATGCGGGACTGCGGCACGCCTCATCGACGCAACGCGGCAGACTTGCCGCCGCGATGCCTCTCCTTTATACCGCGCTCCATTCCACACGCGTGTCGCGCGCTCCTGATCCAAGGTGCGCTTCCGGTGGGCTTTCCTCTTCATCGAGAATGGCCCTCATCGATCCGCGGAGGCTCAACCGGAGAATAGACTTTGGCCCTTCCTGATTTCACCATGCGCGGCCTCCTCGAAGCCGGCGCTCACTTCGGCCACCAGTCGCATCGCTGGAACCCGAAAATGTCGCCCTACATCTTCGGCACGCGCAACAACATCCACATCATCGACCTCGCCCAGTCGGTGCCGCTGCTGCACCAGGCGCTGAAGGCCGTCTCCGACACGGTGGCGCGGGGCGGCCGCGTGCTGTTCGTCGGCACCAAGAGGCAGGCGCAGGAGCAGATCGCCGATGCCGCCACCCGCTCGGCGCAGTACTACATCAACTCGCGCTGGCTTGGGGGCATGCTGACCAACTGGAAGACCATCTCGGGCTCGATCCAGCGTCTGCGCAAGATCGACGACCAGCTCGACCACGGCGCCAGCGGCCTGACCAAGAAGGAGCGGCTGATGATGAGCCGTGAGCGCGAGAAGCTGCAGAAGGCGCTCGGCGGCATCAAGGACATGGGCGGGGTGCCCGACCTGATCTTCGTCATCGACACCAACAAGGAGCAGCTCGCCATCAAGGAGGCGGCGCGGCTCAACATCCCGGTGGCGGCCATCGTCGACACCAACTGCGACCCCGACGGCATCACCTTCCCGATCCCCGGCAACGACGACGCCGGCCGCGCCATCGCCTTCTACTGCGACCTCGTCGCCCGCGCGGCGCTTGACGGCATCCAGCGCTCGCAGGGTGGCGGCGCCGCCGATCTCGGGGCGATGGAGGAGCCGATGGTCGAGGAGCTGCCGCCCTCGACCGCGCCGACAGCCGAGGCCGTCGCCGAGCCGATCGAGGCGGCGCCGGACAAGGCGGCGGGCGTCGAGGAGGCTCCGGCGGAGACCTTCGAGCTGCTTTCCGCGCCGCGCGGCGCGCCGGACGACTTCGCCCGCATCCAGGGCGTCGGCCCGCAGATCGTGAAGAAGCTGAACGACGGCGGCATCTTCCATTTCTGGCAGATCGCGGCGATGACGCCGGAGGACGAGGCGAAGGTGGATGCCGAGCTGAAGCTCGGCGGCCGCATCGCCCGCGACGGCTGGATCGGCCAGGCCCGCTCGCTGATCGCAGCCTGAGGCACCAACGTCACGAACGGCGGGTCGGGCGGCGGGCAGGGTGAACTGCCCGCCGTCTGCGTTCCCGGACACTTCCTATCTTCGAGGTCAGGTGCGATGGCGAAGATTTCTGCGGCGATGGTGAAGGATCTTCGGGAGAAGACCGGCGCCGGCATGATGGATTGCAAGAACGCGCTGAACGAGACCGGCGGCGACATCGAGGGCGCGGTCGACTGGCTGCGCAAGAAGGGCCTCTCCAAGGCCGCGAAGAAGAGCGGCCGCGTCGCCGCCGAGGGGTTGGTTGGGCTGGCCGTCGATGGCACGCGGGGCGCGATCGTCGAGGTGAACTCCGAGACGGACTTCGTCGCGCGCAACGATGACTTCCAGACGCTGGTACGCTCCATCACCACCGTCGCGTTGAAGGAGGGTCTCGTCGACGTCGAGGCGATCAAGGCCGCGGCCTATCCCGGCAGCGGCACGGTTGAGGCGGCGGTGGCCAACGCCATCGCGACGATCGGCGAGAACATGACGATCCGCCGCGCGGCGCGTCTCGCGGTCGGCGAGGGCGTCATCGCGACCTATGTGCACAACGCCGTCGGCGAAGGTCTCGGCAAGATCGGGGTGATCGTGGCGCTGGAATCGTCCGGTTCGGCAGACGCGCTCGGCGATCTCGGCCGCCGCATCGCCCAGCACGTCGCGGCGATCAACCCGCTAGCGCTCGATGCATCGGGCATCGACCCCGAGGCGGTGGCGCGCGAGAAGGCGGTGCTCGCCGAGAAGAACGGCGCCGGCAAGCCGCCGCACGTCGTGGACAGGATCGTGGAAAGCGGCCTGAAGAGCTTCTACAAGGAGAACTGTCTCCTCGATCAGGTCTCGATCCACGCCGAGCACGCGGGCAAGACGATCGGGCAGGTGGTTAAGGAAGGCGTCGGCGCGCCGGTCGAGCTGAAGGGCTTCGTCCGCTACGCCCTGGGCGAAGGCATCGAGAAGGAAACCGGCGACTTCGCCGCCGAGGTCGCCGCCGCCGCCAAGGGGTAGGCTCTTCAAAGTCGCAGAGGGCAGGCAGCCGAAATGCCCAGACCATAGCTACGATGTCGTGAGGCAGGATGGTCCCTATTATAGCGGCCTTGTCGATCTCAAGAGGGTGCGGCAGTCTTGACGCTGTAATTCTGAAGAGAAGTCTTCAGCTGGGCTGACAGTGACTGCTCAAGCACTTGGCGCTCGGGTGAGATCATCAGCCAGCGGAACGGCGACACTGTGGACACGATCCCGGCGTCATATCATTCGACCGCTGGACGGTGCCAAGCGCGTCATTGCTGTGCGGCATGCGAGAACGATGGTCCCGCTTGCTTCGAGCCTCTTTATGGGCAACCGCTGCGAACACCGATCATCCATGGAGGTAAATTCGTGGATGGTGTGTTGCGAGGATAGTGGCTGTTGTGTATCGGGCGAAACCGAGAGAAGCAGTCTAGAAAAGCAGCTGGAGGACGTGCATGGGGCACTTGTTGTTCGAAAAGCGGCCTTGGATTCGGCCAGAAGCCTCTGTGGATGGCATGCCGGTCGGGATGCTCAGTCACGAGGAAGGTGCGCTTCTGCGCTGTCTTGCGAAGGAATATTATTCCGGGCGCGGAGAGATCATCGATGCCGGTGCCTTCCTTGGCGCCTCGTCCTATTGCCTAGCGAAAGGGCTGGAGGAAAATGCCAAGATCTCCAGCAAGGCGGGACTGATCCACGCCTACGATTTGTTCGAGGTTTGGCGCGAGCAGGAAACAACGTGGACGTTCATGGCGCACGAGCTGAAGCGCATCTACGATCTTGATGTTGCCGACAGTCAGTCCACCCTGCCAGTCTACATGGCAAATCTTGGCAAGCTCGGCAGCCTGATCAAGGTGTATGTGGGAGACATCACACAGAATACCTGGTGCGGGCGCCCTATCGAGATCTTATTTATAGACATTTGCAAGAACATATCGATTTGGCGACATGTCTTGAAGATTTTCTATCGATCTTTGATACCGGGGGTGTCACTTGTGATCCATCAGGACTATCACCATCCTCTTCTTCCATTCATTCATGTCGCGCAGGAGAGACTGTCGTCCTATTTTGACATCGTCGAGGAAAAAGTAAGTGATAGCGCCATCTTCTTTCTTAAAGATCGCATCCCTGAGAACGTGTTGGCAGAGGTCGTGGCGTATGACTTCACGCCGCGAGAGGAGCTTAGCCTAATGGATAGGGCTATCAACCGCCTGCCTGCCAACAATCACCATCTCTCCGTCGCGAAGGCGCAACTTTTGAGGCAGCAAGGTAATATAGCATCCTCTCGCGACCTGATCGAGAAGATGAAGACCATTGCCTCGTCGTCCGGTGCTGATCCAAAGCTTGGGGTTTATATAACTTTCGTAGAGAACAACCTGTTCAAAGACGAGGCGGCTCAAGCAAAAGCGCCAAGAGAATTTGACGAAGAGGCCTATCTCAGAGCTAACCCAGACGTTCAACGAGCATTGGATGTCGGTATCTTCAGCACTGGATTTCAGCATTGGTTTCAGTACGGCAAGAGCGAAGGCCGTTCTCTCGGATAGGGTATTGAGTATTAATTTCTGGTATGACGCAGCGTTTGGGGTGGGTTGCCATGGGCCACGCGTGCTGCGGTCATGCGCGCATGATCCGCCCGGCTATGATGTTGTCCGCAAGGCCGTCCGGCCTCAGAGCTGCGGCAGCCAACGCTGCGGCACGAAGGCGTAGCCCTCTCCCGATCGCTCGAGATGCGCGAAGGTCGGGAAGTCCATGTGGGTGCCGGCGACGAGCAGCCGGTCGGTTGCCACCTCGTCGAACAGCCGGCGGCGTTGCGCGCGGGCCTGCTCGGGGTCGAAGTCGAAGGCGATCGTCACCTCGGGGTGGCGGGCCTGCAGCAGCGGCAGGTGCACGATGTCGGTCCACAGCAGCATCTGCTGCGAGCCCGAAGCGATGCGCAAGCCGCTATGGCCAGGGGTGTGGCCGGGCAGGGGAACGAGGCTGATGCCCGGCGCCACCTCGCCGCCGCTCACAATCCGCATCGCTCCGGCGTAGGGCGCGGTCGCCGCCTTCGCCGCCGCGAAATAGGGCTCCATGCCTTCGCGCACCGGCCCGTCCAGCCAGAAGCGGCGCTCATCCTCGTGCAGCAGCAACTCGGCGTTGCGGAACACGGCGCGACCATCGGGCGTGGCGAGGCCGCCGGTGTGATCGGGGTGGAGATGGGTGACGACCACCGTGTCGACACCGTCGGGCGAGACGCCGGCGGCGTTCAGCCCGGCCGGCAGCCTGCCGCCGTCGAACATCTCGTTGGCGCCGGCGCCGCTGTCGACGAGGATCACCCTGCCGGCCGCGTGGATGAGGTAGCACGAGATCGACAGCACCGGCTGGCCCGGCCGGAACGCCGCCGCCATCTCCCCCGCCATCGCTTCCTCGGGCATGCCCTGCAGGATGGAGAAAGCGCCCTGCAGCGTGCCGTCGAGGATGGCGGTGACGACGATGTCGCCGACGCGGTGGCGGTACAGGCTCGGGGTCTGCTTGGTCGGGGTAGTCTGCAAGGCTCTCTCCACTCGCCGGTCGATGCCGGGTTATAGGCCGGCCGGGCAGCGAGGCCAGGTGGCTCAGGTCCCTCGCCGCCCTCCGCGCCCCTCGACGAGCCAGGCCGCGAGCAGCGATCCGAGCAGGCACGCGAGCCCGACGAAGCCGATCGCCAGCGGCGCCAAGCCGATGCCCTTGACCTCGCTCGCCCCCGTGCGCCGGATCGCGGCGTAGTCCGAGCCGCCGTAGATCGGGCTATCGCGCATCTCCAGGATGCGGGGCAGCACGACGTCGCCGCCGGAGCCACTCGCGAGTCGGCGCACCGTGCCGCCCGTCGCCTCGGTGATCGGCCGCAGCATATCTGGCGTCGAGACCACCTCCTGGAACTCGCGCGGGTTCGGCGGGCCGACGTTCGCGAGCACGGTGAGGTCGCCGTCCTGCACCTTGTAGAGCCCGAGCTCCTTCGTCTCGATCGCTCCCGTCCAAAGGCCGGGCGAGGCGGCGGCCAGCGTCACGGTGCGGGTGGCGCCCGACGGCAGGGTGATCGTCGCCGGCGGCACCGACTTGGCGAGGCTTTGTCTCGTCACGGTGAAGCGACGGCCGTCACCGACCGCCCGCAGAGCCTCTTCTTCGAGGTCCGGCTCCTTCATCAGCCAGTGCGCGAGGCGGCGCAGCAGGTCGAGGTAGGGGCCGCCGCCCTCGTAGCCGCGCGCCCACAGCCACATCTGGTCGGAGAGAAGCTCGGCCACCCGTCCCTTGCCCTCGCGCGAGAGCACCAGGATCGGCTTGTCGCCGGCGCCGCCCATGATCGCCGTGCCGCGGGTGACGTCGGCCGAGATCTGGCGGAACCACGGGCTCCAGGCCGGCGGCGATATGGCAGAGCCCGGCAGGCCGCGGGTGACGGGGTGCTTGGCGCCGTCCGCCGTCACGCTGGCGCGGAAGCCGCGCTCGACCAGCACGCCGTCGGGCCGCGCCGGGGCGATCCGCCCGATCGGCGAGAAGAAGATGCCCTCGGGCCGCGCGAAGTCCGGTCCCGCCGCTAGCAGAAGCGCGCCGCCGTCGCGGACGTAGCGCACGATGTTGTCGAGGTAGACCGGCGGCAGCACGCTCTGGTTCGAGTAGCGATCGAAGATGATGAGGTCGAAGTCCTTGATCTTGTGCCCGAACAGGTCCGCGGTCGGGAAGGCGATCAGCGACAGCTCGTTGATCGGCGTGCCGTCCTGCTTCTCCGGCGGACGCAGGATGGTGAAGTGCACGAGGTCGACGTTGGCGTCGGACTTGAGCAGGTTGCGCCACATTCGCTCGCCCTGGTGCGGCTCGCCCGAAACGAGCAGCACCTTGAGCTTGTCGCGCACGCCGTCGATCGTCACCACGGCCTTGTTGTTGAGCGCGGTCAGCTCGCCCGGCAGCGCCGCGACCTCCAGCTCGACGACGTTGTCGCCGCCGTGCTCGATCTTGACGGGCACGCGGACCAGCTGGCCGACGCGCGCCTGCACGGTGGAGACCGTGTTGCCGTCGCGGCGGACGTCGAGGGTCACGGGCTCGCCGCGGTCGGCGGTGTCGAGCACCTTGAGCGCGATCGTCTGCTCCTTGCCGACGATGCCGAAGCGCGGCGCCTCGACCAACTCGATGCGGCGGTCGCGCTCGCCCTCGTGGCCGGTGATCAGAGCGTGCAGCGGCGCGTGGAAGCCTAGCGCGTCGGCGTTCATCGGCACGTCGTGCACCACGCCGTCGGTGATCATGAACACGCCGGCGACTTGGCTCTCCGGAACGTCGGCGAGGCCGGCGTTGAGCGCGGCGAAGAGCTGCGTGCCGTCGTTGGCGCCGGTGTCGGCGCCGCCTTCGATCACGCGGACGTCGGTGTCGCCCAGCGCCGAGAGGCGACGCTTCAGCTCGGCTAGCGCCTTGTCCGTCTGCGCCGTGCGGTCGCCAATCGCCTGCGATCCGGAGCGGTCCACCACCACCGCCACCAGCTGGCGCAGCGGCTTGCGATCCTCGCGCACCAGGGAAGGATCGAACAGGGCGAGCAGGATCAGGCCGAGGCCGAGCGCCCGCAGCCACACCGCACGCTGGCGGCGGAAAAGGCCGAGGAGCACCACCGCCGCGCCGGCGACGCCCAGCGCGGCGAGCAGGCCGACGGGCAGCAGCGGCGACAGGGCCAGCGAGAAATCGGTCATGCCCGGGTGTAGCGCGTTCGAGGCGTCGCGTCAGGTGGCGCTTC
>CALMRL010000376.1 GCA_937873345.1 uncultured Beijerinckiaceae bacterium
AGCGCGCCCAGGCCGACGGCCGCGGCGGTGGCCACCTCCATCCAGCCGATGGAGCGCGGCGGCCGTAGGGCGGGGCGATGTCGGGTCATGCGAGGGAGGTGGTCGCCGCCGCGGCGATGGCAAGCGGTGCGGGCGCTCCGCCGATGCGCTACGACGATGCCATGCCGCCGCGCCTCGAGCTGTTCACCCGCTTTCCCGAACCCGGCCGCGTCAAGGCGTGGCTGATCTCGGCGGCGGGGCTGGAGGGGGCGCTGCGGGTGCGCTGCCGGCTGACATGTCGACGCCTCGCCGCGGCCGGCATCGAGCCGGTTAGGCTCGCGACGTTCGCCGACTGCGACGGGCCGGAGGGCCTCGCGCGCTTCCCGCATCTCTTCGCGTGAGCGCCTCTCCCCGCACGGATGATCCCGGCGTCGCCATCGTTATCCCTGTGTTCGATGAGGCGGTCGTGCTGCCTCGCCTGATCCGGCTGCTGCAAGCGCTCGACCCCGCGCCGGCCGAGATCGTCGTCGTCGATGGCGGCAGCGCCGACAGCAGCGCCGCGCTTGCGCGCGCGGCCGGCCTGCGGACCTTCGAGCACGCTCGCGGCCGTCCGGCGGGGATCAACCGCGGCGTCAGGGAATGCTCGTCGCCGATGGTGATGGTGCTGCACGCCGACACCCTGCCGCCCGACGACGCCGTGGCGGTGGTGCGCGCGACGCTTGCCGACCGCAGCGTGTCGCTCGCCGGCTTCACCCCGATCATCGGCGGTGCGGAGACGGTGCGCTGGGGCACGACGTTCCACAATTGGATCAAGACCTGGTACGTGCCGCTCGTGTTCCGCCCGCCCCTCTTTCTCAAGGGCGGCCGGCTGCTGTTCGGCGACCACGCCATGTTCTTTCGCCGCGACGACTTCCTCGCGGTCGGCGGCTGCGACGAGACGCTGACGGTGATGGAGGACGCCGACCTCTGCCTGCGGATGGTGCGGCGCGGTCGCATCCGGCTGGTCAACCGACTGGTTGTGACGTCGGACCGCCGCGTCGCCGCCTGGGGCGGGCTCAAGGCGAACTGGATCTACCTCTACGTCGGCGTGCGCTGGGGCCTTGGCCGGCGCAAGCGCATCGAGCGGCACTACCCGGATGTCAGGTGAGGGCGAGCAAGGCGGGATCGGGCCGCATCGCCCCGGCGCGGCAGGCGCCCTCGACCAGCCGGTGCAGGAAGGCCGTGTCCGTCGGCGGGCAACGCCGGCCCGACAGCGCGGCGAGGTTGGCGACGGCGAAGCGAGGGTCCTGGCGGAGATAGGCGGCGAACGGCCCGAGGAGGTCGCCGCGCCGCCCACCCGCCTCCGGCGGTACCAGCCGCGGCGCGCGGAACCCCGGCACGGCGAGCGAGCAGAGCGCCGCGACCGGCACGGGATCGCCCGAGGCGAGATGCACGATGCCGCCGCTTGCCGCCTCGAAGCGCTCGACGATGTCGACCAGACCGCCGGCGACGTGATCGATCGGCACGAGGTCGAGCGTGGCGTCGGGCTCCCCCGGCAGCTCGCGCAGCCGGCCGTCTCCGGCGAGACGCAAGAGGTTGTAGAACCCGTCGAAGCGCGAGATCGCGCCGTCTCGCCAGCGCCCGACCACGATCGAGGGCCGGGCGATCGCGTGGGGCAGGCCGCTGGCCGCGACCAGCGCTTCGGCCTCCGCCTTGCTCGCCTCGTAGCCGTTGTTGAAGGTGTCGGCCGGCATGGCCGCCACCTCCTCGATGGGGCCGGAACGGGCGCCGCAGACGTAGGCCGTGCTGACGTGGACGAGCGCGGGCGGCCGGGCGCTTCTTGCGAGCCAGCGCAGCAGGCGGCGCGTGCCCCCGACGTTGAGGTCGCGCTGTCCCTCGCCGCCGGCGAGCGCCGTGTCGGCGGCGCAGTGCACCACGATGTCGTGGTCGAGCATCGCCGTGGTTCGCCCGGCATCCCAGCCGAGGTCGTCGCGGGCGAGATCGCCCTCGACGCAGGTGAAACGCTGCTCGCCGCCGTCGGCGCAGGCGATGCGGCGGCTGCGGTGCACCATGGCGGTGACGGCGTGTCCGCGCCCGGCCAGCGCCCAGCACAGTTCGCCGCCGAGAAGCCCGGCGGCGCCGGTGACAAGGACGCGCCTCAGCAGCAGGCCGCCGCGGCGGTGCCCGCCCGGTCGGACGGCAAGCTGAAAGGCATGGCGCCGCCGCAGCCGGGGAACAGGCCGTAGTGCCGGGAGAAATCGCCGAAGACCTCGAACGCCGGGGCGAAGCGCGTTTCGGCGAGCATGCGCCACGTGTTGCCGCAGACGGGGAACATCCGCCCGGCCTCGACGCGGTGATGCTTGTCGAGAACGAAGGTGTCGGCCCCTTCGAGCGGCTCGCCGGTGGCGGCGCGGCCGCGGAAGCGAACGGCCTGGCCGTAGTCCTCGCACTGCGCGTCGAGCTGATCGAGCTTGAACAGCCGCCATGTCGCGGAAAAGAAGGATGCCTCCGCCACCTTGGCCGCCACGGCCGGGTCGGTGACGGCGAGCGGGCGGTCGCTCACCAGCCGCGGGTCGGCGAAGCCCGCCGCCTTGGCCATCGCGACGAAGTCGCCCCAGTACAGCGCGCCGGCGAGGCACTCGCCGTGCAGCACGGGATCGTCGCGCCAGGAGGCCGGCAGGCGGCGGTCGGCGTAGACGTCGGAGAAGTACATCTCGCCACCCGGCTTCAGCAGCCGGTGCGCCGCGCGGAAGACCGCGGCTTTGTCGGCGACGAGGTTGATGACGCAATTCGAGACGACGACGTCGAACGAGCCGTCCGCAAGCGGCAGCCGCTCCAGCGCGGCGATGTCGCCTTCCATGAAGGACACGTTGCTGAACCCGAAGCGCTCGGCGTGCCAGCCGCGGTGCTCCTGCGCCACCGCGAGCTGCCGCGCCGTCGCGTCCACGCCGACGACCGCGCCCGCTTCGCCCACGAG
>CALMRL010000377.1 GCA_937873345.1 uncultured Beijerinckiaceae bacterium
GGGCGCGGCGCGGCGCGCACCTCCTGCGCCTGCTCACCATCTGGTCCTTCGTGGGCATCGTCGCCCTGCCCGGGCTCGCCTTCACCGCCTATCTCGTCGCGATCGCCTCGCCGCAATACGTCGCCGAAGCGCGTTTCACGGTGCGCGGCGGCCTGCCCGTCGGCATGGACGGGATCGGCGGCGGCATCAACGTGCCGACAGCGCTGATTGTGCAGGACACGCAGGTCATCCTGCAGTTCATGAAGAGCAGGGCGATGGTGGAGAGCCTGAACCGCGAAGTCGGCTACGAACGGCTGTACCAGAGCGGGTCCATCGACTGGCTGTCGCGGCTGCGCTCGAACCAAGCGATCGAGAAGGTGGAGAAATACTGGCAGCAGCACATGGGGCTGGCGGTGCAGCTGCCCTCGGGCATCTGCACCTTCACAGTGCGAGCCTTCTCGCCCGACGATGCGGTCACGGTCGCCAATGCCGCTCTGACGGCGGCCGAGCAAATCGTCAACGACATGAACGCCAAGATGCGCGACGACACGATGGCGCTGGCACAGACCGAGAACAAGCGCGCGCAGGGCAATCTCGCGACGGCGCGCGCCAACCTCGAGCGGGCGCGCAACACCGAAGGGATGCTCAACGCCTCGGAACAGTCGTCAGCCGTCAACAAGCTGATCGACGATGTACAGAGTCAGCTCGTGAAGATGCAGCAGGACTACGACTCGCAACGCCGCTACGTGCGGGCCGATGCGCCGCAGCTCCGTAACCTGCAGACGAAGATGGACGCCGCGCAAAAGCAGATCGACGCGCTGAAAGGCCAGCTGACCCGCTCGCCCAACGACAAGGCCAGCGGCGATGTCGGCGAGGGCAAGGGACCGATCTCGGGATCGATGTCGCGGCTCGACTACGCCCAGCTCGAGGACACGATCGCCGAGAAGATCTACGGCACCTCCCTCGCGGCGGTCGAGCAGGCCCACCTCGCCAGCGAGACCAAGAACATGTACATCAACACCTTCGTCGAGCCGGTCGCGGCGCAGCAGGCGGAATACCCCAAGCTCGCCATCGACATCATCTTCTTTCTCGCTTCGGCGCTGGCGATCTGGGGAACCACGGTCCTTTGCCTGATCCTCGCGAGAGGCGTGCTGGCATGAAAGCTCGGGCGAACGTCGGACGAACCGCGATGGACGCCCGCTGGGCGCCGTCCGCTCTTCCCGGGAGATGGAAGCGATGACCGACGTTCGTGACCGGTCGCCTGCCATCGAAACGGACCGGCCGACGGCGGATGCCGCCGAGCCGATCGCGCCCATCGTCGCCGAGCGATCCTTTGCTGAGCCGGCGGTCGCGCCGCAGCGCTCGCTCGTCGCCCGCGCGCTCGCGCCGGTACGCCGACGCGCGCGACAGGAGGTCGTCAGTCCGCGCGCGCTCGAGCCGCGCGTGCTGGAAGATCCCGGCATCAAGGAGAAGCGTAGGGTCAGGCTCGCCGTGATCGCGTCCATCGTCACGGTGGTCTTGCTGCCGATCCTGGCGAGCGGTATCTATCTCTTCGCTTTCGCCAGCGATCAGTACGTCGCGGACATGCGTTTCGTCGTGCGCAAGGCCGACGCGCCGCGCAACGCCGACGGCGTGGCTTCGTCGGGCGGCTCCGGCGGTGGTTCGGTCACCTCCTCGTCGCTGCTCTCGGGCGGCGCCAACCTGAGCGGCGAGGATGCCGAGATCATCGCCAATTACATCCACAGCAGGGCGGCGATCGAGGACGTATCGCGCACCGTTGACGTCGAGGCGATCTACCAGCGTCCCGAAGCGGACTTCTGGGCGCGGCTGCGCCCGCACCCGCAGGTCGAACAGCTGGTCAAGTACTGGAATCGCATGATCGGCGTCTATGTCGAGCCGACCTCCGGCATCGTCAGCGTTTCGGTGACCGCCTTCCGCCGCGAGGACGCGCTGACGCTCGCCGGGGCGATCCTCGCCTCCAGCGATCGGCTGGCCAACTCGCTGACGCTGAAGATGCGGGCCGACCAGACCCACCTGGCCGAGGACGAAGTGCGCCGGGCCGAGGGCGCAGTGCGCTTCGCCCTCGCCGATCTCACCGCCTTTCGCAACACGCAGCGGCTGATCGATCCGGTGGAGTCGTCAAAATCGACGGGCAAGCTGCTGATGGAGCTGATCGGCGACCGCATCCAGACCGAGGGGCAGCTTTTCGTGATCCAACGGGCGCAGGGGCCGAACGCACCGGGCATCGGCGGCATCAAGGCGCGCCTGCAAAGCATCAACCAGCACGTCACCGAATTGCAGGACCAGATAGCTGGCAACAAGGAGACGGCCACCAACATGGCCGCGACGCTGTCACAGTTCGAGGAGCTGGAGGTCAAGAAGCAGTTCGCGGAGAAGCTGTTCGACTTCGCGCGCCAGGGGCTGGAGCGGGCGCAGCTTACCGCGATGAGCACCTCGATCTACCTCGCCGTCTTCATGCCGCCGTCGCTGCCGCAGGAATACAGCTATCCCAATCGCTTCACGGACCTGATGCTGGTCAGCCTGACCGCCGTGATGACATGGATATCCGGGGCGACCATCACCGCGTCGATCCTCGACCACCGACTTTGATTCCACGCGAGCCGTGACGGCGCTGGTGCCGCGCCTGCTGCCGCTATCTGGCGTGGCCGTAGGCGAAGGCAGTGACCAGTTCGTGGCCGTCACCGGTGAGCCATGGCTCGAGTTGCTTGGGTTTGAGTTACGGCGCCTGCGCGGGCGCATGATCGAGATCGTCTATCGCGCGAGCCTGCTCGACCAGCCCGCTAGGCCGCTGATCCGTTTCTTCCTCGACGACGGTTCGCGCGTCGACCGCATCGCGGCGGCGCCGATTGCCGGCGCCGGAATATGGGTTGGGCGCATGCCGGCCGGCACCTGCCGGGTGGCGATCAGTCCGACCGGGAGGGCCGGCCTCTTCGGCTTCCGACTGGAGGGCATGCGCGCGCGCTCCTGGCTGGGGCTGCTTCTCGAAGGCGCGGAGCGCCGCCCGCGTCAGACGCGGAGCGCCCTGCTGACCAAGCTCATCGGTTGGGCGCCGGAGTCGGACAATAATCTCGCATGGGCGATCGGCGCCTTCGACCTGCAGGCCTTTTCCGGCTGGTCGAAGCGCCGTCTGCGCCCGCCCGAGCCCGACGGGCTGGACCGGCCGCGCGACGAAGCGGAACCGTCACCTTCGATGGTGCTGCTGATGCCGATCGGTGAAGGCTATACGCGCACCGTCGCATCGCTCCGCGAGCAGCTGCACGCCGATTGGGAGCTGCTCTTGATCGATGGACGGCCGACGGGCGGCGACCGGCGCATCGTTCCGACGGATCAGGCGCAGGCGAGCGAGCGTCTCGCGGCGCTGCCGCCGAGATCGCTTGTCGGACGGCTGTCGCCCGGCGACATGCTGCCGCCGCACGCGCTGGCCTTCCTCGCCGAGCAGCGTCGCCGCGAGCCGGCGGCGCGGCTGTTCTACGGCGACGAGATCGCCCATCACCGCCTTGCCCTGAAGCCCGGTTGGTCGCCGCGCCTAATGGCCGCCCTGCCCTATCTCGGCAGCGCCGCCTTCGTCGCGGTGGGCGGCTGGAGCGGCGAGGAGCGCCGCGCCTTCGTCGATCGCGGGGCGCTTCCGCACCATCTCCTCGATGACGCGGGCCAGCTCCTCGCGTTGCGGCGAGTGATCCTGCAGACCGACAGGCCGCTGCCCGTGCCGGCTGTCGCTGCGGTGATGAGAACAGGTGATCCGCGGGATGACCAGCCCGCCGCGCGCGCCGCGATCATCATCCCGACCTGCGACCAGCCCGCGCTGCTGCGCCGCGTGGTCGGCAGCATCCGCGCGCGGACGGCGCCGGACGGCTACCGGCTGATCATCATCGACAACGGCGAGGCGGACGGACCAGGACGCGACCTGCTCGTCGATCTCGCGCGAGCCGACGACGTCACCGTGCTGCGGCGCACGGACGCCTTCAACTTTTCCGGTTTCTGCAACGATGCCGTCGCGGCCTGCGACGAGCACCTTCTCGTCTTCCTCAACGACGACATGGAGGTGCTCAGCGAAGGCTGGCTGCGACGCCTCGCCCGCCTCGCCTGCAAACCGGACGTCGGGGCGGTCGGCGCCAAGCTCACCTATCCCGACGGGCGGCTGCAGCACGTCGGCGTGCTCGTCGGCATGGGCGGCAGCGCCGGCCACCTCGGCGCTCTGGCGCCCGGTGACGACCCCGGCTGGCTGGGACGCAACGGCGTCCCCCACGAGGTGTCCGCCGTCACCGGCGCCTGCCTCGCCGTCGGCCGTGACAAGTTCCTCGCCGTCGGCGGCTTCGATGCCGTGTAACTGCCGATCGAGCTGAGCGACGTCGACCTCTGCCTCAAGTTGAACGCGCGAGGCTGGCAGACGATCATCGACCCGCAAGTGCACCTCATGCACGAGGAGTCGGCGAGCCGCGGCGGGGCGACCTTCCGACGCTTGACCAAGTACGGCCGGCAGCGCGACATCTTCATCGAGCGCTGGCGCCATGTGCTGCGCGACGATCCCTTCTTCCATCCGGGATTGAGCCTCTACAGCCTCGCCGTGGCGCTGGGCTGAGTGGCCGGCGCCGACCATCGGAGGAACCGTGCAGATCGCGTCCTGGAACATCAACTCGGTGCGTACGCGGCTGCCGAACCTCTTCGCCTACCTCCGCGAGGCGTCGCCCGACGTGCTCTGCCTGCAGGAGCTGAAGTGCACCGACGAGCAGTTCCCTCGTGCCGAGATCGAGGCGGAGGGCTACAACATCGCGGTGCACGGCCAGAAGAGCTGGAACGGTGTCGCCATCCTGTCGAAGCGGCCGATGGAGGTGTCCCGCGGCCTGCCCGGCGACGAGACCGACGAGCAGTCCCGCTACATCGAGGCGATGGTCACCACGGACGGATCGCCGGTAAGGGTCGGCTGCCTGTACCTTCCCAACGGCAATCCCGTCGACAGCGACAAGTATCCCTACAAGCTGCGCTGGATGGACCGGCTGCACGCCCATGTCGCGCGCCTGCTCGCCGAGGAGGAGCCGCTGGTGCTCGTCGGCGACTACAACGTCATCCCCGATGCCCGCGACGTCTACGAGGCAGCGAACTGGCTCGGCGACGCGCTCTACCTGCCGCGCACCCGGGCGAAGTTCAGGGCGCTGATGGCGCTCGGCCTCACCGACGCGCTACGGGCGACGAGTGACGAGGTCGGGCTCTATACCTTCTGGGACTATCAGGCCGGCGCTTGGCCGAAGAACCAAGGCATTCGCATCGACCACGCCCTGCTGTCGCCGCAGGCGGCGGACCGGCTGCGGAGCGTGACGATCGACAAGGGCTGCCGGGCGCAGGACAAGCCGTCGGATCACGTGCCGATCCGTATCGAGTTGGCGCTCTGAGGCGTCACACCAACCGGCTCTGCTCCTTCGCCGCAGCGATGAAGCTGGCGAACAGCGGATGTGGCTCGAACGGTCTTGACTTCAGCTCAGGGTGGTACTGCACGCCGATGAACCAGGGATGGTCGGGATATTCCACCGTCTCCGGCAGCAGCCCATCTGGGGACAGGCCGGCAAAGCTCATGCCTCGCTCTTCAAGCGCGTCGCGATAGGCGGTGTTGACCTCGTAGCGATGGCGGTGGCGTTCGGAGATGTCCGTCGTGCCGTAGATCGCGGCGATGCGCGAGCCTTCGTGCAGCCGCGCGCGATAGGCGCCGAGCCGCATCGTGCCGCCCAGGTCGCTTTCGGCAGCACGGATCTCCAGCTCGTTGCCGCGCATCCATTCCGTGAGAAGGCCGACCACCGGCTCTCTCGTCGCGCCGAACTCGGTCGAGTTCGCCTCCGGCAGTCCGGCGAGCGAGCGCACCGCCTCGATCACCGCCATCTGCATGCCGAAGCAGATGCCGAAGTAGGGCACGCGGCGCTCGCGGGCGAAGCGCGCCGCGCGGATCTTGCCCTCGGCGCCGCGTTGCCCGAATCCCCCGGGCACCAGGATGCCGTGGACGTGCTCGAGGAAGGGCGCGGGGTCGCCGCTCTCGAACACCTCCGATTCGATCCAGTCGAGGTGCACGGTGACGCGGTTCGCCAACCCGCCGTGGATCAGCGCCTCGGTCAACGACTTGTAGGCGTCCTTCATCCCCGTGTACTTGCCGACGATGGCAATGGTGACGTCGCCATCGGTGTGGCGCAGCCGCTCCGTCACCTCGTTCCAGCGCACCATGTTGGGCTTGGGCGCAGGCTCGATGCCGAAACAGGCGAGAACCTCGCGATCGAGCCCCGCGACATGGTAGGCCATCGGCACGTCGTAGATGGACTCCACGTCGCGCGCCTCGATCACCGCCGTCTCGCGGACGTTGCAGAACAGGGCGAGCTTGCGACGTTCGTCGGGCGGCACCGGACGGTCGCACCGGCACAGCAGGATGTCCGGCTGGATGCCGATCGATCGCAGTTCTTTCACCGAATGCTGGGTCGGCTTGGTCTTCAGCTCGCCGGCGGAGTTGATCCAGGGCAGCAGGGTGAGGTGCACGAACAGCGAATGTCCGCGCGGCAGGTCGTTGCCAAGCTGGCGAATCGCCTCGAAGAACGGCAATCCCTCGATGTCGCCGACCGTGCCGCCGATCTCGATCAGCACGAAATCAAAGGCCTCGTTGCCGTCGAGCACGAACTCCTTGATGGCATTGGTGACGTGCGGCACCACCTGCACGGTGGCCCCGAGATAGTCGCCGCGGCGCTCGCGGGCGATGATGTCTCGGTAGATGCGTCCCGTGGTGATGTTGTCGGCCCGCACGGCCGGTCGGCCGGTGAAGCGTTCGTAGTGCCCGAGATCGAGGTCGGTCTCGGCGCCGTCGTCAGTGACGAACACCTCGCCGTGCTGCGTCGGGCTCATCGTGCCGGGATCGATGTTGAGGTAGGGATCGAGCTTGCGCAGGCGGACCGTATAGCCTCGCGCCTGCAGCAGGGCGCCGAGCGCTGCCGAAGCCAAGCCCTTGCCGAGCGACGAGACCACGCCGCCGGTGATGAAGATGTACCGCGCCATGGGCTCCGAGCCTTAAAGCCATTCGGCCGGGATGAGGAGCCGAAAGTCGCGGCAGGGTTACGTATCCACTGCGGCATCGCCGCAGGGATGGGTTGCGTTCGCGGTATGGTTGACGGTTCGCGGCGCGGAACGGGCCGCTATTTGGCCGCCGGCGTGGCGGAAGGCCCGGAGGCGGTCGGCGCCGCGGGCGAAGGGCGGTCCGGCAAGCCGCTAGGCTCCGCCGGCTGCGCAGCTGGCGAGGGCGGAGCGGATGCAGCCGGCGCAGCATTCGGCGGAGGCAGAGCCGGGCTGCCGGTCGGGGCGGCAGCCTGTCCGCCGCTGGCGCGCTGCTGCTCCAGCTTGCGAACCTGGTCGAGGACGGAATCGGGTTGCGTCGGCGGCAACTTCGCCGCCGACTCAGCCGTGCCGGGCCGCGGCGCGGAGAAATCCAGCCTGCCGGAATGGCCGTAGCGGGCGATGAGCACCAGCCCGAGGCTGGTGATGAAGAAGAGGGTGGCGAGGATCGCGGTCGCCCGCGTCAGCACGTTGGCCTGGCCCCGCCCCGTCATGAAGCCGCTGCCGCCGCCGACGCCGAGCGCGCCGCCCTCGGAGCGCTGCAGCAGCACCACCGCGACCAGCGCGACGACGATCATCAGGTGGATGGCGATCAGGACGGTCTGCATGGATGACTGCGGCAAGGGGATGGGAGCTGCGGACCAGCCGGCAAGGGTCGCACCGCGCGTTCGGGCGGTCGCGACGCCGGCGTTCTAGGGGCAAACGATCGGCGTGGCAATCTCGCTAGGTCGAGCGTGCCGTCAGCAGCACCAGAGCCGACGCCATCGCGAGCGGAACGAGCATGCCGGCGGCGCCGAGAAGCCCACGCCCGCTCCAGCCGATCGCGGCCAGGGCGAGGCCGGCGAGCGCGAGATAGCAGCCGGCGAGAAGCGCCAGCGAAGAGCTGCGCCGCAGGCCGAGCACGCCGCGGGCGAGGTAGGCCGTGCCGAGCAGCACAGTCCAGACGACGACCACGATCGCGCCCGCGAAAAGCATCGCCTCAACTCGGGTGCGGCGGCGGCAGGATCGCCAGCCATTCGCGGATGCGCTGCGGCACTTGCGGGTCGAACATCACGGCGTGCCCCCGTTTCGGCAGCTCGACGAAGGACTTCGGCGGCGGCGCGCGATCGTAGAGCTTGCGGGCGAAGGCCATCGGGATCACGCGGTCCATTCCGCCGTGCAGGAACAGCTTGGGCACCGTGACCCCCGTGATGCGCGCCAGGGAGTCGAACTTGTCGAGCATCAGGAAGCGCACGGGGAGCCAGCGGTAGACGGACTGCGCGACGTCGGCCGCCGAGGAGAAGGAGCTGTCGAGTACCAGCGCCCGGATCGGCTTGTGTTCGGCGACCGCGATGGCGACACCGGTGCCGATCGATTCGCCGATGATCACGGTGCGCTCCGGGGTGACGCCGAGCGCCGACAGCCTGCGATAGGCGGCGTCGCCGTCGAGAATGAAGCCTGTCTCGGTCGGCGTACCCGTGGAGCCGCCATAGCCGCGGTAGTCGATCGCGAGCAGCCCCGAGCCGTCCTCGATCAGTCGACGAAACACCGCCGCCCGCGTCGCCAGCGTGCCTCCGTTGCCGTGAAAATACAGGACCAGCGGCTTGTCGCTGGCCGGTGGCTTGAACCAGGCGACGATGCTTTCGCCGTCGGCCGCGGTGAGGCGCAGCGTGAGCGCGTCGGGGATGCCGTTGTCGGTCGCCGATCCCTCGAAGGGCCCGGGAAAGTACATCAGCGAGCGCTGGAAGATCACCATGCCGAGCACCGCCGCGCCGTAGAGGAGGGTGCCGAAGAGGAGGAGGCGTTGGAGCCAGCGCAACGGATTTCACTTCGAAGAAGGGAAGCCGACCCGGCCCCCGCGGTTTCCGCAGTGTCGCGGAGGCCGAAGCAGGCTACAAGGCCGCCCGGGAGATGCGCCGTGACCGACGAGCTTGTTTTCTACACCCATCCGATGTCGCGCGGCCGCATCGTGCGCTGGATGCTGGAAGAGGTCGGGCACCCCTACCAGACGCGCCCGATTCACTACGGACCCGAGATGAAGTCGGCGGAGTACCTGGCGATCAACCCGATGGGCAAGGTGCCGGCCTTGGTGCACGGCTCCCGGATCATCACGGAGGTCGCGGCGATCTGCGCCTATCTCGCCGATGCCTTTCCCGCAGCCGGCCTGGCACCGCCGCCGCCCGAGCGCGACGCCTATTACCGCTGGATGTTCTTCGCCGCCGGGCCTTTCGAGGCCGCGGTGGTCAATGGGGTGCTCGGCGTGACGCCGACGCCGGAACGGCGCGGCATGGTCGGCTACGGATCGCTCGCCGCGGTGCTGGACACGGTCGAGGCGGCGCTCGCCGGCCGCGAGCATATCGCCGGCGACCGCTTCTCGGCGGCCGACGTGGTGCTCGGCTCGCAGCTCGGCTTCGGCACGATGTTCGGC
>CALMRL010000378.1 GCA_937873345.1 uncultured Beijerinckiaceae bacterium
CCACAGCCGCTACGACAGGAGAGATTTGGCGCGGGTCCGCCCCGTGGTGACGCGCGGGGAGCGTTCCGCCGGGCAGGGCGCGTGCTGCGGCGGCACCACCCTGGCGCCGGTCCCCGACGGGCTGGAGCAGGGTTCGCCCCCTGAGCTCTTGTCGAAGGGTGGGCCGAGCATCGTGGCGATGGCGCTCTACCTGCGCTTCACCCACGCCATCAGCTATCGGCGCCTGCGCCGCCTGTTCGAGCATCTGTACGACCTCGGCATCAGCGAAGGCGCGCTCGATGCCCTGTTCCGCCGCGCCAAACCCGCCTTGGACGACGCCACGGCGGCCATCCTGGCCCGGCTGCGCCGCTCGCGGATCGTGTGCTCGGACGAGACAAGCGTGCGGATCGATGGGCGGACCTGCTGGAACTGGGTGTTCCAGAACGCGCAGGTGGTGATCCACGTCGTGCGCAAGAGCCGGGGCGCCGGCGTGGTGGCCGAGGTGATGGGCGGCCATCGCCCGGCTATCTGGGTGTCGGACCTCTTCGCAGCACAGCAGGGCCATGCCGACCTGTGGCAGGTCTGCTTCGCGCACCAGCTTCGCGACTGCCAGTTCGCCATCGACGCTGGCGACACCGTCTTCGCGCCCCGCATGAAGGCGCTGCTGCTGCGCGCCGTCATCCTGGCACGCCGGCGCAAGATTCTGGCGGCGAGCACGCGCCAGCAGTACCTCAGGCGCCTCGACCGCGACCTCGACGCCATCATGGCGCTCGGCCCCACCAATCGGCACGGTCAGCGCCTCCGAAAGCGCTACGGCAAGGTCCGAGGCGACCTCTTCACTTTCCTGATCCACCCCGACGTCCCGCCCGATAACAACGGCTCGGAGCGCGAACTCCGGCCCACCGCCACCTATCGCAAGGTCACGGGCGGGTTCCGATCCGATTGGGGAGCGGATCTCTTCGCTGCCCTGAGATCCGTCGTCGGCACAGCCGCACGCTCCGGTGTCGACGCCTATGCGGCCATCCAAAACACGCTATGCGCGTGCCAAAGTCCCGCACCGGGTTGAGCAGATACAAGCAGGCGCGTGGCGACCCGATATGACAAGACGATGTCATCCTTTCGTAACTTCATTACACTCGCAGCCATCAAACTATGGTTGCCAAGCTTTGTCCACAGC
>CALMRL010000379.1 GCA_937873345.1 uncultured Beijerinckiaceae bacterium
CGCACAGGCAACGTCGCCATCAGCAAGAGTGAGTCAGAGCCAAAGTTGCATGCCGATCTGGGGTCCCGTTCCGATGCTGTTTGACAGCTTCGCGGCCGAGACGGGTACGCGCTGTCCGGCGCTGTCCTCGTGCAGCATGGTCCCACGCCACACGTAGGTGAGGATCTCGTCGTTTCGATGCTCATGCATCTTCACGACCTTGCCCGGCTTCAGTTCGGCATGGTCGAAGGCGGCCAGAGGTCCGAGCGCGAGGTCGGCACCGGAGCCTCGGACGGCCCCTGGACGCACGCGGCGGATGCGGAAGTCGTCCTCCCCGTGCGTCGGGCTCTGGTCGGCGCGAAGTATCTGCATGGCACATCCCCTTTCAAGTGGTGCTGCCCAGGCGTCAAGCGCGCAGGTCGCATGCGAGCGTGAAAAGCGCCGAGAGCCGGTGGGCGACCGCCGTTCCGCGGCGAGCCTCAGGGCTTTCCGATCGTGATCGTCCGCCTCAAAGGACCATGGGCCTCGATGCGCTCCGCCAGGTATCTCGCCAGCGAACGCTTCGTGATCGTCTCGAACGAGGACCACCGGTCGCCCTTGTCGATCAGGGCCACGTCGTCATCCTTGTCGGTCAGGCCGGGAGGGCGGACGATGGTCCAGGCGACACGCGAGGCCCGGATGGCGGTCTCCGCCGCGTCATGGTCGAGGTAGGCCGCATGGATGCTGCTCGCCCGAAGAACGACGCGAAACATCAGCGCGTGCCTGCGCCGGTCCGCGCCGACCCCGAAGGCGCTGAGGTACACGAAGTGCTGCGGACCGCCGCCGATCGCCTCGATCGTGGCGGCCGCGACCCGGCGCAGGATGTCGGGCGGCGAGGTCCGCTTGGCGAACAGGCTCTTCGACGCCCGGTTCTGGCCGACGCACGACACGACCGCGTCGCAACCGGCGGTGACTTCCGAAAGGAAGCCGGCGTCGGCGAGGTCGCCGCTCCGTCGCGAGAAGTGCGTCGCCGACGGGCGCGGCGGAGCCGGCGAACGGGACACCGCGACGACGTCGTGGCCGTCGGCCAGCAGCTTGTCGACCACCAGCGCCCCGGTGCTCCCCGTCGCGCCCAACACGGCGACCTTCATGACCCGTTCCTCCCATCGGCTTGGCGGAAGAAGCGGATCAACCGTGCGGCCGTCCATTCGGGATCGTCGCTGGCGTAGGTGTGTCCCGCTCCCGGCACCAGGTCGCGCTCCACCCGCTCCGCGACGCGCTCGACGCAGGCGAAGGTCTGGGCCTGCGGGATGCCGCGCTCGCCTCCCAGCACCAGCGTCGGGACCTGGAGCTTGTCGGTGAAGCTGGCCCGGTTCGCCGCGCCGTCCGCCACGAGCGTCTCGTAGTGCTTGAAGGCGGCGCGCATCCCGCCTGGGGCCGCGTAGTGCGGGAGGAACGCCCGTCGCGCCCGCTCGGCCGCGCCGGGCGACGCGGACATCATCGCGTACCACGGCATCAGGTAGGCCTCCTCCTTCCCGGCGGTCAGCATGGATGCGACCTCAACCTGAGCGTGGAAGCCGAAGTGCCAGTAGCCGCCGGTGGCGGGATTCATCTGCTCCTCGAGGCCGAAGCCGGGTATCAAGGACTCCGAGAAGGTGAAGCTGCGCAACTCGCCGGGGTGTCGCGAGGCGTAGGCGTACGCCACCATCGCGCCGATGTCGGCGCCGAGGAGGTGAATCGGCCCATCGCCGCACCCGCGCGCGATCGCGCGCACGTCCTCCGCCACGTTGAGGCAGTCGTAGCCGTCTTCCGTCTTGCTCGAATGCCCGAGGCCGCGCAGGTCGGGCGCGATCACCCGGTAGCCGGCGCTGGCTAGGCGAGGCATCAGTTCCCGCCACAGCTCCCAGGTGTAGGGGAAGCCGTGCAGCAGCGCGACCGTAGGTCCCGAGCCCCCCATCACATAGTGCAGGCGGGCACCATCGCGATCCGCGTAGCGGTGGCTGAAGCCGGCGAGGTCTGCGACCCTGCTTCCTGCGTCCGGCAGCCCGATCGACATCATGTCACCTCACACGATAAACTTGTGCCTTAGGATATGCGGCGGGGTTGCGGGCGCAAGAACGCACCTGGATGTTCGCGACGGTCAAACGTGTTCGCGGTGGAGGCGGGATTGGCGGCGCGCGAGGAGGCCAAGCTGCGGGAGGGCGGCACGACAGAGGCGCGCGAGGATTGCCGGTCCCTGGCGCAGATCATCGACAGGATCGGGGACAAGTGGACGGTGATGGTCGTCGGTCACCTGTCGGAAGGGACACGACGCTTCAACGAACTGATGCGGCTGATCCCGGGCGTTTCGCACCGCATGCTCACGCTGACGTTGAGGGGACTGGAGCGGGACGGCCTGGTGCGACGGACCGCCTTCCCGACGATACCGCCGCGCGTCGACTACGCCCTCACGCCGCTGGGGACGGCGCTTACCGGGCCGCTCTCGATCCTCGCGGAGTGGGCGCGCTTGAACCGCGCGGCGATCGAACGAGCCAGGGAGCGCTACGATGGCGAGGACTGAGCCGATCTGCGGCATGCTGCTGTGCAGATCGCCTTCTGGCGGGAGCTGGCCGATAGAAAAATGGCCGATTCCGACTGCTGATCTCGAACAAGCGGACCTTTGCTGCTTCCAGCGCTTGCCTCATCGGCCACTAACAGAGCCTCAGCTCCAAAACGACGGATGCGGGCGGAGGGTCGTGTTGAGGCGCAAGAACCAGGGCATCAATCTGGAGCCGGCTGCCAGGGCACCTCGTCGCCTCGGCTGATCGGCCTTGTTCACTTCGCCCAAGCTTCCTGCACGCAAGCCTTCTCATTCGTCGACCAGCGTTCCGATCAGTTTCACGAGTTCAACAAACTCGGCACTTCCCTTTGAGCGAGGAAGGAAAGTGTCGATGTCGAAATCGGCGACGGCACCGCCGCTGGCCAAGTTGGCCGTATGCACCTCCGATATACGCCCCGTCTCATCGTCACGAACGATGTCCCAGGTGTCGCCGCTCGAACTCTCATAGATGCGTCTGCTTGCCATGCCATGCCCTTCCTTCATGTCAGCTCAGACCCTGACCGAAGACGAGGTGAAGCACCAGCAACGATTGAAGCTCGCCGAACTGCGCTCTGTGTGCTCGGCAATGACAGTCACTGGCACAGGGCTGTTTGGCTGCTCTATGGCCTGCGCTGGCCGACCGCTGCCTGTCTTCTTCGGGGCGTGGCGGATGCGAGAGCGGACCAAGGAGGGTCAGCAGGTCCCCGACCCAACGCGGACATCAACGCTGACGCGGGAAACGAACAGTCACCTCTTTGCCAGCCTCGCGCCGGCCATCTCATCCGCCTTGTCACGCGCCGCGCTGTAATCCTCCACACCGATGTCAAGCTTGCCGATGCGCCAGTTCTGCCAGCGGTAGGGGCCGGGCAGTTGGTGAAGCTCGAAGCCGATGCACCTCGGCGCCACAATGCGGATGATCTCCAGCACCAGGGTGCGCAACATCGACTCGCCGACGTACATGGCCGATCATCGCCCGTGATAGTGGCAGCGATCCTCGACCTCCGCCGGGCTCACCAGCAGCTCCGCCGTCACCTCGTCAATCGAGCAAACCGGAGAAGCGCCGCCCGGCTTGTCGTGGGCGCTGCGATGGCCGCAGGCTTAGCCGTTGCGCATCGGATCGGACGGGCAGGCGCAGGGATGGCCGGAGGCGTGACAAATGTCGGCGCAACGCTTCACCACGGCGTCCTTTGCAGCCTCATCGGCCACCAGGGCTTTCGCCGGCACCGCGAACGCGAGGAACCACAACACCGGCGATGCAGCACCTGCGGCGCGGATCATGGCTGCAGTCTCCAACGAATGCCCGCGTCATGCCTCCAGGGAGCATCGTGAGCAAGGGGCCGATCATCTGGCGGACGCACCCTCATTCGCCGTCAACCTTCCCGGGCGCTTCCCCTCGACCGCGCTGCTGTGCTTCTCCCGCGTTGCCCCTACCCGCCATCTTGATGCCGAGGTCACCGTGCCAGCTGATCCACGCCCGCGCATCGGCTGCCGGCGAAGACAACCGGCTACAAACTCGCCATCCTGCCTGCCTTGCTTGTGCCCACTTACCGGCCGAACCAATTCTCGCGCGCCCTAGAACCGGGCTGGCCGACCCGCTACCGGCGCTCGCTGAGATCGGTCGTTCTTCTTTCAAGAGGTTTCCTGATGACGCTGAAGCTCGCTTTCCTCGCCGTGAGTGGTTGCCTCTTTGGTTTAGCTGCCTCCTCGGCGCTCGCAGCGTCGCCGCAGACTGATGCCTTCGTCACAAACGCCAGACCAAACGTGACCTTCCTCGATAGCGCGAGCCGCCTCGCCCTCGAAAAAGCCGGCAGCCCCCGCCTGCGCGCCTTCGCGCACGAGGAGGCCAAGGAACAGACCATCGCCGGCAACGCATTCGTTGCCTGGGCTGAGACCAATACCAGGCGCGGCGAAGCCGTAGCCACTGGTGGCGCCGCATCCGTCGTGACGACGCCGGTTGGAGGTGTGCTGAACGGTGCGGGAGCGGGCGTTGGGCAAGTGCTGTCGCCTCTCGGCCCGGTCGGCGCCATCGCGGCGGCACCTCTTGCCGTCGCTGGCGGCGACACCAACGGTGATGGCGCACCTGTGGATGGCACTGTTGGAGGAGTTCTGACTGGGATCGCCGGATCGGCAGCCAATGGTCAGCTGATCGGATCGGGCCTTCTGCCGTCGAACCGCGAGGATTACGCCCGCTTGCAGTCCCTCAGCGGTCGGCAGTTCGATGAGCTGTATCGCTCGACGCAGCAAGACGCGCTCCGCCAACTCGCCGTTCTCTACCGCGATTATGCAGCCAGCGGGGACGACCCGGCGCTGCGCTCCCTCGCCTCCAGCGAACTGCCGAAGGTGAACCGGCGCCTGGAAGAGGTCTCGCGCTTCTGACATCAACGGCGGCCAACGGGTCGCCGCGCTCAGATTGAGGCGTCGGCGCCCACCGTTGACATCCTACTTCGGCCGCCTGGCGCTGGGTCGTGATCCTGTCTCTCGCCCTGCTACCCGCCCTTCTATTCGCCGAGATCACCGTACCGCCCGGTCCGCACCCGAGCACCGATGCGATCCGCGCCCTGGCCGAGGCGCATGCCGTGATGCTGGTGGCGACCAAGCGCTGCGACGATCTCTTCGCCAGCGAGGAGATCGACCATCTGCAAGCGGCACTCAGCCTGAGCGACGCCGACAGAGCCGATGCCTACTCGTTGCTGGTTCGCCGTGTGGCGGAGATGAACGCCGATGCTAACAAGCTCGGCTTGAAGGCGTGGTGCGACGCGACCTATGCCCACTTTGGGCCGGGCGGCACGATGATGAAGGGGCTGCTGAAGCGCTGCGACCTGCAGGCGCCGAGCTGCTGATCCAGTTCGCGCCTCGCCGGCCGTCGGCGGTCATGGTAGCGCAACGGCGCGAGCCTGCGGTGCTGTCGGCATCGCGCACCCTGGAGACTTCGATTGATGGCCCATGATCCCGCGGAAGTCCTGTCGCCAGCGCAAACGCTGCTGATCTGGGCACTGCTCGCCAAGCAGGGCTTCGCGGCGCAGAACGACCTCGGCATCACCGTCGATGCCAGCGACCGCGCCGACTTGGAGAGACGCGAGTTCGTTTCGACGCTGAAGCGCGAGCAGAATGCGCTGTGGCTCAGGCTGGAGGAGGCCGGCTGGGCGTGGGCGGAAGAGCACCTCACGAAGGCGCTGCCGCCCGGCCAGACCGTGCTGCACAACCTGATGGTCCGGCTCGACGCCCACATCAAGGCGAAGGGCGAGCGCCTCATCGACGTGATCGGCACCTCGCCGAAGGCCGGGCCGATGGACCCTGAGCTGACGGGCGTGGTCGACGCCTGAGATACGGCCGGCGATGGGGCCATGAAGCTCGCCGCCTTGGTCCTCGCCACGATCGCTGCCGCGGTTCCTGCGGAGGCCCGCAGCGCCCAGCGGGATCAATCCAGCCGCCGACCTCGTCCTGGTCTGCAACACCACCACCAAGGCCCGGCGCAACGTCACCCCGGAGACCCGCGCCAAGGTGCTGCGAGACTATAACCAGCCGCCGGTGACGACGGAGGACTATGTGCTGGATCATCTCATCCCGCTCTGCCTCGGTGGCAAGAACGCGGCCGCGAACCTGTGACCGCAGCCGGCGCCGGATTACCACGTCAAGGATGAGCTGAAGTTCGCGCTGTGGTCCTACGTCTGCGAAGGCAGGGTGCCGTTGACGCAAGCGCAGGCGGAGATCGCAAGCGACTGGATCGGCGCGGCAAAGCGCTACCTCGGCTGGTGAGCCGCCCCTCACCTTCAACAGGACCGAACGCCGTCGTGATCGATGTCGGCCGCGAGCGTTCAATCAGGATTCATTGCCTCCGGCCGTAGCTGCTTCGCCTTGGAT
>CALMRL010000380.1 GCA_937873345.1 uncultured Beijerinckiaceae bacterium
AAGAGCACGATCACCACCGCCGAGAACGCGAGCGGCACCAGGAAGTAGAACAGGCGGAAGACCAGGATCGCGGCGAGCACCTTCGGCTTGGCCATCGCCGGCAGCGCGTTGATGAACAGGAGCTCGAACACTCCCGCGCCGCCCGGCGCGTTGGAGACGAGGGCGGCGGTGAACGAGCCGAGGAAGATCGCCAGCACGGCGAGGAAGCCGGGATTGCCGACCTCCGGCAGGGCGAAATAGATGATCCCCGCCGCACCGAGAAGCTCGAGGGGCGCCGTCACGAACTGCCGCAGCACGATGCCGGGCCGGGGATATTCGATCCGGAAGCCGCGAACGACGAGCGGCTTCAGCCGCAGCGCCGAGGCCAGCACGTAGGCTGCGACCACGCCGAGGCAGCTCAGGCCGATCACCCGCGAGGCGGCGGCATCGGTGAGCGCACGCGGCAGGAGGGCCGCGATGCGCCGCAGCTCGCCCGGCTCGAACAGCAGCACGCCGCCGCCGAGCAACAGCGTGCCGAGCAGGAAGGTGATGGAGCATAACGCCACCAGCACGCCGATCTGCGTCGCGCTCAACCCTTGCGTGGAGTAGGCGCGGTAGCGGATCACAGCGCCCGACAGCACCGAGGCGCCCACGGTGTGCGACACGGCATAGGTGGTGAACGACGTCGCGGCGACGAACGACATCGGGATGGTGGTGACGCCGAGGTGCAGCAGCGCCAGCCGGTCGTAGTAGGCAAGAGCGGCATAGGCGAACAGCGCCGACAGGATCGCCAGCGCGTAGTGCGCGGGGGTGATCGCGGTGAATTGCTGCAGCACGCCCGAGGCGACGCTTTCGCCGCGAAATTCGCGCACGAGCAGGGCGACGCTGACCACCACCGCAACCAGGCCGATCGCCGGCCAGAGATAGTCGAGACTGCGCCGCATCGATCCCCGCACGCCGCCTGGCGGCTCGACGGGCGAAGTGCCCGCACCGCCGAGCCGGCAGCGGGGCCGCTATCGCTCCGCCCGCGATCCTGGCCGGTTCGCATGTTGCTATTGTGGCGCGGCAGCAAGCAAGGAGAGGGTGGCGGCATGAAAAGGCTCGCGGCGGCACGCGGTCCCGCCGGCCGCGACGCCCGGCCGCGACATCGGCTCTTCCGGGTCCATGCCTCGGCTCCCAAAGTTGGCATCAAATCAGAGCTGCACGCCCCCAAGATGAGGAGCGTTGCCCTGCGAGGCGATCTGGAGGGCTTGGGGCAAGGAAGCCAAGCAGGCTCGGTCTGCACCCGCGCCAACAGGTGGCGAGGTCGAACAGCTAACCGGGTACCGACCCGATCGCCGCCTCGCCCGGCAGGTCGCGCGTCGCCTCGGCGAGATCGGGTTCGGCGGCGCGGTTCCGCCGCGCCAGCTGCCGGTCGCGCCCCCAGATCGCGAGGCAGAGCAGCGCGACGGGGATGCCGATCGTCGACGAGGCCGCGAAGAAGGCGGCGAAGCCGATCTCCTTGACGGCGAAGCCCGACAGGCCGCCGATGATCTTGCCCGGCAGGGCGTAGAGCGAGGAGAGGAGAGCGTACTGGCTCGCCGCCATGCCCGGCGACACCAGGGACGACATGTAGGCGATGAGCGCCGTGCCCGCGAAGGAGCCGGCGAAGGACTCCACGCTGACCGACAGCGTCAGCAGGTCGAGACGGTGGCCGCTCGCCGCCAGCAGCGCCAGCGCGAGGTGCGACGCCGAGGCGGCGACGCCGCCGACGAGCAGGCTCGGCATCAGCCCCAGCCTCGCGACGCTGAGGCCGCCGGCGAAGGCGCCGCCGATGCCGATCCACACGCCCCAAACCTTGGTGATGGTGGCGATCTCGCTCTTCTGGAAGCCGAGGGTGGAGTAGAGCGGGTTGGCCATCACGCCGGTGAGGAAGTCCGGCAGGCGGAACAGGGCGACGAGCAGCAGCACCGGCGCGAGCCAGGGACCGTAGCGGCGCACGAGGTCAAGGAGCGGCTCGACGAAGCTCGACCGCAGGCCGCCTGCCCGTCTGCCCGCCGGCACGGCGCGGTCGGGCAGACGCGGCGCCGCGAGTCCCGTGACGATGCCGACCACCATCAGCGAGGCCATCGCGACGTAGGCCGCGCGCCAGCCGGCGTATTGCGCGATGTAGAGGGCGCCGGCCGAGGCGCTCAGCACCGCCAGCGCGTAGCCCAGCTGGTAGGCCGCAGCCATCACGCCCTGGCGTTCGGCCGGCGCCGCGTCGATGCGCCAGCCGTCGACCACGATGTCCTGCGTTGCCCCGAAGAAGGCGGTGAGCGTCGAGAAGGCGATGGTGACGGCGAGCGACCGAGCGGGATCGCTGGACGCCATGCCCAGCAGCCCGGCGATGACACCGAGCTGCGCCAACAGCAGCCAGGCCCGACGCCGTCCGAGCCGCCGCGCCAGCACCGGCAGGTCGACGCCGTCGATCAGCGGCGACCACAGGAACTTCAGGGAGTAGCACAGCAGCACCCAGGAGATCAGGCCGATCTCCTCGATCGGCACCTTCGCCTCGGTCAGGCGGATCGACTGCGTCGAGAAGATCAGCCGGATCGGCAGTCCGGTGCCGTAGGCCAGCGCCAGCATCAGCGCCAGGGTGGGATCGCCGGCGATGTCGCGCAGCCGGAGGCGGGTCGGTGTGCTCATGGCCGGGCAGCCTCGCACGCCAGGCTTGCCCGAACAAAGCGCGCGCCTGGGCCGAGGCGGGGCATTCGTCCAGGCGTCTCGCCAAGAGCTTGGGCCCCAAGCCGGGCTGGGCTATTGCCGATGGCGAATGGCGGTCAGCCCTTGGGAAAATCGATGCCTCGCTTGTTCGGGCTGGTCGGCGTGGTGGCGCTGGCTGTCGCTGTGGTCGTCCTCGGCCTCTTCGCCTACGGAGCGCTGATGCGCTGGAGCGGGCGCACGTCGGAAGGCTACCAGATCCTCACCGCCGTGCCCGGCGCCTCCGGCTTCGAGCCGGCGAGGCTGCCGGCCGGGCCGGTGCTGGAAAGCCAGTCGTCGCGCGACCTCGCCGTCAACTTCGGCTATCGCGCCGGTGGCATCGCCCACGCCTACTCCCTGGTGCTCGACTTCCCGCCCGACGTGGAAGAAGGCCAGGCCACGCTGGTCGCCCGCTTCGCCGGGCGCTCCGCGACGAGCGAGGCCCCGGCGGTGCGGCGCTACGACGAGCCGCGCCACGCCTATGCCGTCGCGCTGCACGGCTCCTTCGGCGACGGGCCGGGCGTGCCGGCGCTCTGCGTCAAGGCGGTGATCGGCCCGAGCAAGGGCGCCTATGACCTGGCGGACGCCTCGATCTGCGTCGCGCAGCGCGACGCCGCGGGCCAGTGCCACCCGGAGACGCTGGCCTGCGGCCTGATCCGCCCGTGAGGGCGCCGCTTCACCGCTCGTTCACGCTGCTGGGAGGAGGCCGCAAGCCTTGTGGCCCCACGGTGGCGATGTTAACCGTGCCGCATCGCCCCGAGCCGCGCCAGGAGGCCATTGCACAGAGGGCAGAATGGCCCGGCGGGGCGATGGCGTCGGGTTAACGTCGGTCGCTCGAATTCGAAGGTTTTTCTTCCTCGGGCATCAGAACGAAGCCGTCACGGTGGTCCCATCAGAAAGGGATCGTCCCCGTGGGCACTCACCTCCGCATCGCTTCCCCGCTGCTCCTCGCCCTCGCCGCGCTCGGCGGCATCGCGCTCGGCTGCCTCGCTTCCAACGATGCGGCGAAGGCGCAGACCCTCCAGCCGCTGCCGGCGCACGCCTCCTACGCCGCGGTGGGATCCTCGACGCGCACCCCTTACGGCTGGGCCGACCTGTGCGGGCGCCAGCCGCAGGAGTGCCAGGTCGACGTGCTCGATCCAGCCGACCTGCACCTCACCGCCCAGACCTGGGCTATCCTCGACGGAATCAATACGGAGGTGAACGCCGCGATCGAGCCGGTGAGCAACCTCGAGCACTGGGGCACGCTGCTCGACCACTGGGACTACCCCCTCGACGGCAAGGGCGACTGCAAGATCTACGCGCTGTGGAAGCGCAAGCTGCTGATCGACCGCGGCTTCCCGCGCCAGGCGCTGCTGATGACGATCGTCCGCGACCTCGAAGGCAACGGGCATACGATTCTCACGGTGAAGACGGACCGCGGCGAGTTCATCCTCGACAACATGGTCGGCGAAATCCGCGCCTGGGACGCCACCGGCTACAGGTTCGTGAAGCGCCAGTCGCAGAGCGATCCCAACGTCTGGATCTCGGTTGGGCCTGCCATGAGCCGCTCGACCCTGGCCGGCCTCGTCGCTGCCGTGACCCGCGTGGAGTAAGAGGCAGGGCGGGCGGACGCCACCCGATGCCGAACAGCCGCCGCAGATTACTTCGGCGCCCCGTCCCTCGCCGCCGCCTTCGACGGGGTCTGACGGACCCTAGGCGCATCCGATGCCGCGTGCTATCGACCGATGCCAACCCGGCTCGGCGTTGCGGCATCGCCGCGGACGACGGCCCACCCGCTCGCCGCTGGAGTTGGCATGGCCACGTTCCCCTCATCCTCCCGCCCGCCGATCGAGGAGGCGCTGACCTTCGACGACGTGCTGCTGCGTCCCGGCCACTCCGAGGTGATGCCGGGCCAAGTCGACCTGCGCTCGCGCCTCACCGCCGACATCACCTTGAACCTGCCGATCATCTCCTCGGCGATGGACACGGTGACGGAGTCGCGCCTCGCCATCGCCATGGCGCAGGCGGGGGGCCTCGGCGTGATCCACCGCAACCTCGATCCCGAGGTGCAGGCGGAGGAGGTGCGCAAGGTGAAGCGCTACGAATCCGGCATGGTGGTGAACCCGATCACCATCCATCCCGACGACACGCTCGCCGACGCCCGCGCCCTGATGAGCCGCCACGGCATCTCGGGCTTCCCCGTGGTCGAGCGCGGGGCGCCGGCCGGCAAGCCGTCGAAGCTCGTCGGTATCCTGACCAACCGCGACATGCGCTTCGCCGACCATAGCAACCAGCCGGTCCGCGAGCTGATGACGGCGGACGTCATCACCGTGCCGGAGGGCGTCGACCCGCAAGAAGCGCGGCGCCTCCTGCACCACCACCGCCTGGAGAAGCTTCTGGTGGTGGACGAGGACGGGCGCTGCGTCGGCCTGCTCACGGTCAAGGACATCGAGAAGGCGACGCTCTATCCCGACGCCTGCAAGGACGGCGAGGGACGGCTGCGCGTCGCCGCGGCCTCGACCGTCGGCGACAAGGGCTACGAGCGCGCGATGATGCTGATCGACGCCGGCGTCGACTGCATCGTCGTCGACACGGCGCACGGGCATTCGCAGTCCGTTCTTGACCAGGTCGCCCGCATCAAGCGGCAATCGAACAAGGTGGCGATCCTCGCCGGCAACGTCGCTACCGCGGAGGGGACGCGGGCGTTGATCGATGCCGGCGCCGACGCGGTCAAGGTCGGCATCGGCCCCGGTTCGATCTGCACCACGCGGGTGGTGGCCGGCGTCGGCGTGCCGCAGCTCACCGCGATCATGGACGCCGCCTCGGCGGCCGGCGCCGACACCACCGTGATCGCCGACGGCGGCATCAAGTATTCCGGCGACCTCGCCAAGGCGATCGCCGGCGGCGCCCACGTCGCGATGATCGGCTCGCTGCTCGCCGGCACCGACGAGAGCCCGGGCGAGGTGTATCTGTACCAGGGCCGCTCGTTCAAATCCTACCGCGGCATGGGTTCGGTCGGGGCGATGAGCCGCGGCTCGGCCGACCGCTACTTCCAGCAAGACATCAAGGACACGCTGAAGCTGGTGCCGGAGGGCATCGAGGGGCAGGTGCCCTACCGCGGCCCTGCCGGCGCCATCCTGCACCAGCTCGGCGGCGGCCTGCGCGCCGCGATGGGCTACGTCGGCGCCCGCACCATTCCCGAGTTCCAAGCCCGCGCCCGCTTCGTCCGCATCTCCGGGGCGGGACTGCGGGAGAGCCACGTCCACGATGTCGCGATCACCCGCGAGTCGCCGAACTACCCCACCGGGATCTGAGGATGCAGGTCAGGCTCGCCACGGCGCTCGCCGCCATGCTGTTGCTCGCCGGCTGCGTCGGCGACGGCAGCCCGCGCACCACCGTCGATCCCGAGAAGCCGACCGACACCTGCCAGCACACGATGGAAGGCGGGCAGGCGCGCACCGTCTGCTTCTGAGGCACGACCTCTCCACCCCGAGGACCCTGTCCGTGCCGCGACGCAGCCCTATCTGCGGGGTGCCGATACGGTGGGGAGGGATGGCGACATGGGCGCGAAGCAGATCTGGCTCGGGGTCTTCATCATCCCCTGCGGCATAGTGAACACCTACCTCGTCGACGGCGGCGCGGACGGGCTGATCCTCATCGACACCGGCTTGCCGGGCAAGACGCAGCGCATCCTCGACGGCATCCGCAACATCGGCCGCCGTCCCGGCGAAGTGCGCCACATCGTGCTGACCCACGCCCACATCGACCATATCGGCGGGCTGGCGGAACTGGTGAAGCTGTCGGGCGCCGAGGTGTGGGCGTCGGCGATCGACGCGCCGATCGTCGAGGCGGGCCGCGGCTTCCGGCCGATGAAGGCGGCGCCCGAGCTGATTCCCGGCTTGATGTTCCGTCTTCTCAGCAAAAAGGGCGCCGCCGCCGAGCCGGCGCAGGTCGACCGCACCTTCAAGGACGGCGACGTGCTGCCGCTCGCCGGCGGCCTGCAGGTGATCGGCACGCCCGGCCACTGCGCCGGTCAGGTGGCGCTACTGTGGCTCGGCCATAGGGTGATGTTCGTCGGCGACGCCTGCGTGAACCTGTTCGGCGAGCTGAACTCGCCGATCGGCTACGAGGACGAGGCGCTGGGCCGCGACAGCCAGCGCAAGCTCTGCGCCTACGACTACGACCTCGCCTGCTTCGGCCACGGCGCACCGGTAAGTGGGCACGCCTCGGTGAAGATGGCCCGCAAATGGCTGCCGCACCCGGACGACGACCATGGGCACGCGGAGCACGTGAAGGCTTCGGTGCACTGAGCGACGCGCATGGGTTGAGGAGAGGGCGGCGGCCTCGGAACCTGATGCCGAGGCCGCGAATTTGAAGCGTACGGCACCCGCAACCGCCATGAGGCGCGACGGGTGCCGAGCCGCCCGTATGGGCGAGGCACCGGCTCCTCGAGCCAACAAGACGAACCTCCATGCTTACCTTCGATGTCATGCTCATCGCCGCCGCAGCGGCCGCCGCAGCGCTGTGCCTGCTGGTCGCCATTCTGGCCGGCCGGCCCGTGCGCTACATCCCCAACGACCGCATCGGCATCCTCGAGAAGAAGTGGAGCGCGCGGCGCGGCTCGATCCGCAGCGGCTTCATCGCACTCCATGGCGAGGCCGGCTTCCAGCCCGACGTGCTGCGCGGTGGCTACCACCTCTTCAAGCCCTACCAGTACCGCGTCCACACCGTGCCGCTCGTCACCATCCCGCAGGGGCAGATCGGCTACGTCTTCGCCCGCGACGGCCGGGCGCTGCCGCTGACGCAGACGCTCGCCTCCAACGAGGCGGCGGAGGATTTCGGCGACGTCCGCAGCTTCCTCGCCGCCGGCGGACAGAAGGGACCGCAGCGCAAGGTGCTGCGCGAGGGCACCTACGCGATCAACCTCGCGCAGTTCGTGGTGCTGACGGGCGAGCGCACCTACGCCGTGCAGCTCGCCGCCAGCGAGGCCGACACCTTCAAGCGGATGAGCGACCTGATCGCCGAGCGCGACGGCTTCGAGCCGATCGTCATCGACAGCCTGCTCGACCTGATCGGCATCGTCACGGTGCACGACGGCCCGGCGCTGCGCGAGGGCGAGATCATCGCGCCGAGCGTCGGCGGCGGTGCCGAAGACCCGCACTTCCACAACTCGTTCCAGGACCCCGAGGCGTTCCTGCGCGCCGGCGGCTTCCGCGGGCGGCAGCATCAGGTGCTGGTCGACGGCACCTACTACCTCAACCGACTGTTCGCCACGGTGGAGAACGTCAGCAAGACGATCGTCGACGTCGGCATGGTCGGCGTCGTCGTCTCCTACATCGGCGAGAAGGGCCTCGACCTGTCCGGCGACGAGTACCGCCACGGCGAGCTGGTCGAGGTCGGCTTCCGCGGCGTGTGGAACGTGCCGCTGCTGCCGGGCAAGTACGCCTTCAACACCTACGCCGGGCGCATCGTGGCGGTGCCGACGACGAACTTCGTGCTGAAATGGACGCGCGCGGTCACCGGCAACCACATGCTCGACGACAACCTCAGCGAGATCGGCCTGATCACCAAGGACGCCTTCGAGCCGCTGCTGCCGCTCTCGGTCGTCGTGCACATCGACTACAAGAAGGCGCCGCTGGTGGTGCAGCGCGTCGGCGACATCAAGCGCCTCGTCGAGCAGACGCTCGACCCGATGGTGTCGGCCTACTTCAAGAACATCGGCCAAACCAAGACGCTGATCCAATTGCTGCAGGACCGCGCCGACATCCAGGACCTGTCGTCCTCCGACATGCGGGCGAAGTTCGCGGGCTATTCGCTCGACCTGCAGGAGGTGCTGATCGGCACCCCGCGCGCCGAGCCGAACCAGAGCGGCATCGAGCTGATCCTGAAGCAGCTGCGCGACCGGCAGGTCGCGGTGGAGAAGGTCGAGACCTACAAGCTGCAGGAGGCGGCGGCGGTGCAGGAGCGCACGCTGCGCGAGAAGGAGGCGATCGCGGCGCAGCAGGCGGCGATCACCGCCTCGTCGATCGCGATCCAGGTGCGCGAGAACGAGGGCAAGGCGCAGCTGGCGCAGACGCGGCAGCAGGCGGAATCGACCGAGGTGACCGCGCGCGCCAACGCCGCCAAGGTGCGGCTCGAAGGGCAGGGCGAGGCTGAACGCATCCGCGCCGTGGGCCTCGCCGACGCCGAGAAGATCAGGGCTATCGGCCTCGCCCAGGCGGAGGCGACCGACAAGCAGGTCGCGGCCTACGGCGGCCCGCAGTACCAGCTGAACTCCCAGGTGCTGATGCGCTTCGCCGAGGCGATCGAGGCCGGCCGTCTGCCGATCGTGCCCAATATCATGGTCGGCGGCGGCGCCAACGGGCAGGCGGGCGGCGGCGGGCTGATGGAGATGCTGCTGACCATGCTGGTGGCGGAGCGGGCGGGGCAGCCGGCGCCAGGCGAGCGGCGGGTGCCGGCGGGGGAGTGACGGAGCAGGGCCGTGCCGTTCCCATCGCACCCTTCGAGAGAGGTTGCTGGCGAAGGCGACGTGTTAAGCCAAGTGTCGTCGGCATTCGCCCTCCTCGACGGCAGATATGTCACGCCGAAGCACGATTAGGCCGGCTCCTCGACGGGCCCCTCTTGTCTTCCGCGGTCTCGTGCAGTTCCTTGACGCGATCGATGACGTAAGCGCGGTCAGGCGGCGTCTCGGACAACCTGGTCATCCGGCGTGCCGGGCGGAGGGCCGGATGCGGGCGCCGTGGCAATGAAGCAGCCTCTTCTCACCATCCTGCTCGCGTGCGCCGCGATGGGCTCGGCCAATGCCGAGACCTCGCGCGACGAGATCGTCTCTGCCCTCACCGTGATCAGAGACCTGGAGCGGCCCGCGCGGATTAATCTCGCGACCTTCTGGGACGGCAACAAATACGTGCAATGCCGGCGCACGTTGGATAGCACCACTGCCTGCGAAGCCGCCGGCACCCTGATGCAACCCTCGTTGAGCCGCGTACTGACGGCACCGCGCACCGAAAGGCTGACGACGCTGGGTTGGCGGCTGGATCTGAGCTTCGGCAACTATACCAGGACTTTCGGTCCCGCCGCGACCGTTGACGCGATCGCCGACGAGGTGTCGGCCGCGCTGGAGCAGGGCTACGACGCGGACGTGAAGAAACTCTCCGTGGAGACCACCGACGTGGTCCGCGAGCCCTGCCCGCCACGCAACGGGCCGACGCAGAACCTCGCCGGGATGATCAGCGACGCACCATCAATGGCGAAGACGGCGGTCCACGCCTGTTCCTACCATCCGGAGGCCGACGCCGCCCCGCGCAAGCTCGGCCCGCAGAGCACCGCCACCGATCTCATCGCGGTCTACGGGTCCCGCGTCGCCACCGAGATCCGTCGGTTGCGGGTCAACCGGCATCGCTGGGTCTTCGCTGCCTTCCAGGCCGGCCTCGGATACATCCAGTGCGCGCCGAAAGCGGAGTCGAACGACATCTACTGCGAGGCGCAGTCCGCGGATAGCTGGCCGGAGCTGGCCACGGTTCTGACGCCGGCACGCATCGAACGGCTGCACGCCGCCGGCTTCGCCGACCCCGGCCGCAGCCCGAACTATGCGAGGAGCTACGCGGCGGATGCGATGGGAGACGCAGCGCTCGCGGCCGAGATCCTGACGTTGCTGCACGACGTCTACGGCTACTACGGCGGCAGCAAGCTGGAGGTGGCGACGGAAAGGGGGTGACGGACGGCACGCACCGAAGCTCCCAGGACGGGCTGCCGCGGCCTTCCGCCTCACTCCCACTCGATCGTCCCCGGCGGCTTCGACGTCACGTCGTAGACCACCCGGTTGATGCCCTTCACCTCGTTGATGATGCGCGTCGCCGCGCGGCCCAGCACCGCCATGTCGAAGGGGAAGAAGTCCGCCGTCATGCCATCGACGCTCGTCACGGCACGTAGCGCGCAGACGAAGTCGTAGGTGCGCCCGTCGCCCATCACGCCGACGCTCTGCACCGGCAAGAGCACGGCGAAGGCCTGCCAGATGATGTCGTAGAGGCCGGCGCGGCGGATCTCGTCGAGGTAGATGGCGTCGGCGCGGCGAAGGATCGCGAGCTTCTCCGGCGTCACCGCGCCGGGGCAGCGGATGGCCAACCCGGGGCCAGGGAAGGGGTGGCGCTTGACGAAGCCGTCGGGCAGGCCGAGTTCGCGGCCGAGCGCGCGCACCTCGTCCTTGAACAGCTCGCGCAAGGGCTCGACGAGCGTCATGTTCATCCGCTCGGGCAGTCCGCCGACATTGTGGTGCGACTTGATCGTCACCGAGGGTCCGCCCGAGAAGGACACGCTCTCGATGACGTCGGGGTAGAGTGTGCCCTGGGCGAGGAAGGCCGGCGCGCCGCGACCATCGGCGGCGATCGACTTCGCCTCCTTCTCGAAGGCCGCGACGAACAGCCGGCCGATGATCTTGCGCTTCTGCTCGGGGTCGCGGATGCCGTGCAGCGAGGCGAGGAACAGGTCGGAGGCGTCCACCACCCGCAGCGGCACGCCGAAGTGCTCGCGGAACAGCGCGACGATCTGCTCGGTCTCGCCCTCGCGCATCAGTCCGTGGTCGACGTAGACGCAGGTGAGCCTGTCGCCGATCGCCTCGTGGATCAGCACCGCCGCCACCGCGGAATCGACGCCGCCGGACAGGCCGCACACCACGCGTCCGTCGCCGACCTGCCGGCGGATCGCTTCCACCGCCTCGGCGCGGAAGGCCTTCATCGTCCAGTCGCGGCGCACACCGGCGATGCGTAGGAAGCTGGCGATCAGCGCCGCCCCGTCGGGAGTGTGGTGCACCTCGGGGTGGAACTGCAGACCGTAGAAGCGGCGCGCCTCGTCGGCGATCACGCAGTCCGGCGCGTTGGCCGAGGAGGCGATGCGGCGGAAGCCGTCGGGCAGGCGGGTGACGCGGTCGCCGTGACTCATCCACACCTGGTGATGGCCCCTGGCCCAGACGCCCTCGAACAGCGGGGAATGCGCGACCGCCTCGACCTTGGCCCGCCCGAACTCGGCGTGGTGGCCGGACTCCACCTTCCCGCCAAGCTGCACCGCCATCAGCTGCTCGCCGTAGCAGATGCCGAGCACGGGAATGCCGGCCTCGAAGACGCTCTGCGGGGCACGCGGGCTGCCCTCCTCGTTCACCGAGGCAGGGCCGCCGGACAGGATCACCGCTTTCGGATCGAGGCTCGCGAAGGCCTCCGCCGCGGACTGGAACGGCGCGATCTCGCAGTAGACCCCGGCCTCGCGCACGCGCCGCGCGATGAGCTGCGTCACCTGCGAGCCGAAGTCGATGATGAGCACCTTGTCGTGGTTGCTTAGAACCTGCGCGTGCAAGGCCTGCTCATGCTTGGGATCGGCGCCGGACATGTCGGTTTCCAAAGGGGAGGGTCGCAAGGCGAGGCTGGCGGCGAGTCATAACCGAAAGCGGAAGGGAATGCCGAGCTTTCGAGGGATCGGCTTGGGCACGCGGCAAGGCGCCCCAAGGTAAGGTCCGCCGCGACAGGAGAGCCGGCGATGACCTATCTGACGATCCGCGGCGGCAAGGCCGTGCCCGCATGCCGCATCGATCTCGCGCGCTTCGCCGAGCTG
>CALMRL010000381.1 GCA_937873345.1 uncultured Beijerinckiaceae bacterium
CCCCTGCCATCGCCGCGCCGACGCCGAGGCCGGCGAAGCCGTGCTCAGGGATCGGCGTGTCGACAACGCGACGCGCCCCGAACTCCTTCAGCAGCCCCTGCGTGATCTTGTAGGCGCCCTGGTACTCGGCGACCTCCTCGCCCATCACGAAGACGTCGCCGTCGCGGCGCATCTCCTCGGCCATCGCGTCGCGCAGCGCCTCGCGCACGGTGGTCGCGACCATCGCCGTGCCGGCGGGGATTTCGGGCGCCGGCGCTGCGGCGGCCGCAGCCGGCACGGGGGCATCGGAGCCGGTCTTCGTCGTGGAGGCCGGCTTCTCCCCGCCGAGCGTCTCCAGCGATGCGCCCTGTCCCGTGCCGGGTCGCGTCGTCGCGATGTCGCCGGCGCTGCCGTTCGGCGCGGTCGGCGCCAGAGCGGCGATGTCCTCGCCATCCTCCGCGATCACCGCAATCGGGGTGTTGACGGCGACGTTCTCCGTGCCGTCGGGCACCAGGATCTTGGCGAGCGTGCCCTCGTCGACCGCCTCGACCTCCATCGTCGCCTTGTCGGTCTCGATCTCGGCGATGATGTCGCCCGACTTCACCGCATCGCCCTCCTTCTTCAGCCATTTGGCCAGAGTGCCCTGCTCCATCGTCGGGGACAGGGCCGGCATCAGGATGTTGGTCGCCATGGCGGTCGGGAACCTTGGAAAGAACGGATGACGCGCCACGGCGCGACGACGGCTCAGTGCAGGATGTCGGTCCACAGCTCGGACGCGTCCGGCTCCGCATCGTGGGTGGCGAAATCGGCGGCATCGGTGACGATGCGGCGGATCTCCTGGTCGATCGATTTGAACTCGTCCTCACCGGCCCTGCCCTCGCGCAAGAGGCGCGCCTTCACCTGCTCGATCGGGTCGTGCTCCTCGCGCATCTTCTGCACCTCGTCCTTGGTGCGATACTTCGCCGGGTCCGACATCGAGTGGCCGCGATAGCGGTAGGTCTGCATCTCCAGGATGATCGGGCCGTTGCCGCCACGGCACCACTTGAAGGCGAGGTCGGCCGAAGCCTTCACCGCGCGAACGTCCATGCCGTCGACGGGGATGCCGGGGATGTTGAAGGACTGGCCGCGCTTCGACAGGTCGGTCAGCGCGGAGGAGCGCGTGATCGAGGTGCCCATCGCGTAGCGGTTGTTCTCGATGACGTAGACGACCGGCAGCTTCCACAGCTCGGCCATGTTGAAGGCCTCGTAGACCTGGCCCTGGTTCGAGGCGCCATCGCCGAAGTAGGCGAAGCTGACGTTGTCGTTGCCGCGGTAGCGGTTGGCGAAGGCGAGGCCGGTGCCGAGCGGCACCTGGGCGCCGACGATGCCGTGGCCGCCGTAGAAATGCTTCTCCTTCGAGAACATGTGCATCGAGCCGCCCTTGCCCTTCGACAGGCCGCCGCGGCGCCCGGTCAGCTCGGCCATCACGCCGCGCGGGTCGAGGCCGCAGGCCAGCATGTGGCCGTGGTCGCGATAGGCGGTGATCGTCTGGTCGCCCTGCTTTGCTTCGAGCATCAGGCCGGTGACCACCGCCTCCTGGCCGATGTAGAGGTGGCAGAAGCCGCCGATCAACCCCATGCCGTACATCTGGCCGGCGCGCTCCTCGAAGCGGCGGATCAGCAACATCCGCCGATAGGCTTCGATGTCCTGCTCGCGCGTGAACTCGACAGGCGGCGGCGTGGTCAGGCCGGCACGGACGCCGTTCGCCTCGTGGGCGGCAAGGGACGAGCCTTCCGCTCCTCCCTCCGATGCATCGACCATGAGAACCCCTTCGCCTCCTGACGCCTCAGCCGCGTCGCGCTCGGGTAGACTAGCGCAGCGCCGCTGCGAAGGCGAGTGGACGCACTCTTCCTTCATTCAGCCTAACATATTCTGGACGCTAGGCTTTTCTTGATCGCCGGGCGATCGTCATAGCTGCCCCGCGTTTGCCATCACCGCCCCGTTCGAGGGAGGATGCGGACGTTCGGCGCGGTTCAGCTACGCGGCAGGAAGACGACGAGATCGTCGGGCGCGACGCGATCGAGGGTGGCGTGCGCTTCCTCCTCCAGCAGATCGCGGTCGATGGTGGTGCCGCGCATAAGGTCGATGCGGTGCTGCCATTGCGCCCGCTCGGCCTTGGTCCCCGCCAGCTGCCTGCCGAGCATGGCGATCGACTTCTCGTATTCGTCGCTGACCTTCAGGCCGCGATCGCCGTTCACCGCGTGCCAAACGAAATAGCCGCCGATGCCGGCGGATACGCCGTAGAGCGCCAGCGGAAACAGGAAAGAGCGGAGACGCGTACGAACGACCATGGCGTGTCACGCTGGCAGGCCTGGGTTAGCAGGGCGTTACGCTTGTCGGCCAGAGCGACCCGCCTTGCCGTGCTCGCGCGTCAGCGCAACGCCTTCAGCGCCGCGCGGCCGGCGTAAAGCGCCTGTCCGCCAAGCTCCTCCTCGATGCGGATCAACTGGTTGTACTTGGCCACGCGGTCGGAGCGGGACAGCGAGCCCGTCTTGATCTGCCCGCAGTTCGTCGCCACCGCCAGGTCGGCGATGATGGCGTCCTCGGTCTCGCCCGAGCGGTGGCTCATCACCGCGGTGTAGCCGGCGCGATGCCCCATCTCGACCGCGGCCAGGGTCTCGGTCAGCGTGCCGATCTGGTTGACCTTGATGAGGATCGAGTTCGCGACGCCGCGCTTGATGCCGTCGGCGAGGCGGCGGGTGTTGGTGACGAACAGGTCGTCGCCGACGAGCTGGACCTTGGCCCCGATCCGCTCGGTGAGCAAGCGCCAGCCGTCCCAATCGTCCTCGGCCATGCCGTCCTCGACGGAAACGATGGGATACGCCGCCACGAGCTTGGCGAGGTAGTCGACCTGGGCGTCGACCGAACGCACCGTGCCCTCGCCCTCGTAATAATACGAACCGTCCTTGAACCAGTCGGTGACGGCGCAGTCGAGGCCGAGCGCGACCTCGTCGCCAGGCTTGAAGCCGGCCGCCTCGATCGCGCGCATGCAGAAGTCGAGCGCCGCCTCGGCGGACGGCAGATTGGGCGCGAAGCCGCCCTCGTCGCCGACGTTGGTGTTGTGGCCACCCTTCTTCAGCGCCGACTTCAGCGCCTGGAACACTTCCGAGCCGTAGCGCACGGCTTCCGCGATCGAGGAGGCGCCGAGCGGCAGGATCATGAATTCCTGAAAGTCGATGGGATTGTCGGCATGCGCGCCACCGTTGATGATATTCATCATCGGCACCGGCAGGGTCCGCGCCTGCGTTCCGCCGACGTAGCGATATAGCGGCAGGCCGACGACGTCGGCGGCGGCGCGGGCGCAGGCCAGCGACACGCCGAGGATCGCGTTGGCGCCGAGCTTCGCCTTGTTCTCCGTTCCGTCGAGCGCGATCAGCGTCTCGTCGATGTGCACTTGGTCTTCGGCGTCGAAGCCGCCGATCACGTCGAAGATATCGCGGTTGACGCTCTCGCAGGCCTTCAGCACGCCCTTGCCCTTGTAGCGTCCTGCGTCGCCATCGCGCAGCTCCACCGCCTCGTGGGCGCCGGTCGACGCACCCGACGGGACGGCAGCACGGCCCATCGAGCCGTCCTCCAGCGTCACATCGACCTCGACGGTCGGGTTGCCGCGGCTGTCGAGGATCTCGCGGGCGACGATGTCGACGATGGCCGTCATGGGATCGATCCTCTCGGGCAGTCTTTGGTAAGGCGTCTGCGGTAGGCGTGCCGTGCGACTTCTACGCCGCCGATCCGGCGGAGGGGAAGCGTTGTCCGGATGCAACGCGTCGGGAATTTCACGCGCGGCACCTTGCCGGCACCGCAGCGCCCCCGTTCAGCCGATTTGACGGTCTAGAGCTTCAGCGTCCCATGCGTATCGTGCTCCTCATCCTTCTCGCCTCGACGGCGTCGCTGGCCCTGATCGCGCAGCTGGCGCGTCCCGGCACGTCGCCGTTCGCCGTCCAGCCGCAGCCTCGAAGGGCGCCGGCGGCCGCCGCCTCGCACCC
>CALMRL010000382.1 GCA_937873345.1 uncultured Beijerinckiaceae bacterium
CGGGCGAGATCGGCCTCGCCGCGCGCTACCAGCACCACGCGGGCGCCCTCCGCGGCGGCGGCGGTGGCGGTGGCCAGCCCGATGCCGCTGGTGGCGCCGGTGACGACAATGACCTGATGGCGAAGTGGCTTACCCCTGCGCATGGCGCGACCTCCGAGGATGAAGCGGAAGCCCTGGTCCGCATGCACACGCCGTGGGTGACGCCGTTCACCAATCGGACGCCCTTCCATCGGTTGCAACGATCAATCCCTCGCCTTCTGCGGCGCGCTGTCCCGCGGCATGAGAACCGATGGGGCCTAAGCGCGGTTGAGGCAGGGATGCCGATCGCCCATCGTGCGGTCGTCGGCATCGCCATGGAGATAAGGACATGCGCGTCGCCGCCGACCTGTGCATCGTGCCGATGGGCGTCGGCCCCTCGGTGTCGCCCTACGTCCGCGAGATCAAGGCTGTGATCGAGGCGAGCGGCCTGGACGCGACGATGCATCCCAACGGCACCAACATCGAGGGCGAACTCGTCGATATCTGCCGGCTCGCCGAAGCGTGCGAGGCGAGGCTAGCGGCGCTTGGCGTGCAGCGCACCTTCTTCACGCTGATCTTCTCGACGCGCCGCGACAAGAGCCAGTCGCTCGCCGACAAGCTCGCCGCCGTATCCTGACGGGTTCCCCGTACGACCAGAGGCGTGCGCAAGCGCCGCAACCCCCATCGCCTCCGGCCGTTAGCTCGATGTCTTTGCGGCCAAGGCCAAGTTTCAAGACGCTTTCGACGGGGACACCCTCATGACGCTCATCATCATCATCATCGTGGTCATTCTGCTGTTCGGCGGCGGCGGCTACTACGGCTACAACAGCGGCGGCATCGGCGCGGGCGGACTTGGCGGCATTGGCGGCCTGCTGATCCTGCTGCTCATCCTCTACCTGCTGTTCGGTCACGGCCGCGTCTAAACGGCGGCCTTCGGTCGCCCGAGACGAGAACGCCGCCGACCGGGCACCCAGTCGGCGGCGAAAGCTAGGCGTCAGGCGGCAGCCTCAGCGTTCGAGCAGATCCTCGATGAGGATCGGCGTCTTGCGCACGCGGATGCCGGTCGCGTTGTAGACGGCGTTGGCGATCGCCGCCGGCATGCCGACGATGCCGATCTCGCCGACCGCCTTGGCGCCGATCGCGTTCACCGCCGTGTCCGTCTCGGGGATCGTCTCCACCGTGACCTCGCCGATGTCGGCATTGGTGGCGATGTGGTAGCCGGCGAGATCGGCGTTGGCGAACTTTGCCTGCGGGCCATCGACCTTGCTCTGCTCCAGCAGAGCGAAGCCGGCACCCCAGATCATGCCGCCGACGAGGTTCGAGTGCGTGGTGCGCTCGTTGATGATGCGGCCGCAGGCGAAGACCCCGACCATACGGGCGACGTGCACGGTGCGCAGGATTGGATCGACATGCACCTCGGCGAACTGCGCACCGAAGGAGAAGCTCGAAACGTCCGACACCGGTCCGGCCATCGCCATGCCGCCGCCGAGCCCCTTGCTCGCAGTCTCATCGTCCATCCCGTGCGGCTTCCACTCCGCGTCCTCGGCAAGTTCGCCAAGCTTCAGCGCGGCGAGCAGATCGGCGAGGGAGTGGCCGACGCCGCCCGGAGCCGACACCCTGCCGTCGGCGAAGCCGAGCGTCGAGGGCGCGGTCCCGGCGAAGGGCGCTCCGGGCGCCGTGGCGGCGTCGGCGAGACGGTCGCGCAGCTGCGTCGCCGCCTTGTGGATCGCCGAGCCCGCCGAGCCCGTGGTGATCGAGCCGCCCGCCATAGGCCCCGACGGCAGCGTCGTGTCGCCGAGCTTCACGGCAATCGAGCCGTCTGCCACGCCGAGCATCTCGCCAGCGACTTGGCCAAGCACGGTGTAGGCGCCGGTGCCGAGGTCGTGCGCCGCCGTCTCGACGAGGAGCGAGCCGTCGCCCTTCAGCGTGACACGCGCGGCGGCCGGCGCCATCGCGGACGGATAGGTCGCGGTGGCGCAGCCGTACCCTACCAGCGTGCCGTCCGGCAGGGAGGTCATGCCCGGTGCGGCATTACGCTTGTCCCAGCCGAACAGCTCCGCGCCGCGCTCGTAGCACCGCTTGAGCGAGCGGCTCGACCAGGGCACGCCCTTGATCGGATCGACCGCCGGCTCGTTCTTCAGGCGCAGCGCGATCGGATCCATGTCCAGCGCGACGGCCAGCTCGTCGATCGCCGACTCGAAGCCGAAGAAGGACGAGGCCTCGGCCGGGGCGCGCTGGAAGCCTGGCGTGTTGACGTCGGTCGCCACCGTACCCTGCTTCGTTCGCAGCGTCTTCGATTCGTACATGCGCGAGATCGCCGTCGAGCCGGGGAAGGCGATGTGGTCGATGTGGGACGACTGCCCCGTCTCCTCGAAGATGATGGAGGTCAGCGTGCCGTCCCTCTCCGCGCCCAGCGCCACGCGGGCGCGGGTCGCCGGGCGGAATGAGCCGACCGTCCACATCGCGTCGCGCGGCACGACGAGCTTGACGGGGCGGCCGAGGCGTCGCGCCGCTTCGGCGATCAGCACGACATGGGGCAGGATCGTCGCCTTGGAGCCGAAGCCGCCGCCGACGTAGGGGCACTCGACGTGCACATTCTCCTGCGGTACGCCGAAGATCGCCGCCAGCCCGGCCTGCGTGCCCATTACCCACTGGCTCGGCACGTTGACGGTGAGCTGATCGCCAACCCAGGCGGCCGTGGTGGCGTAAAGCTCGATCGGGTTGTGGTGCTGCGCCGGCGTATCGTAGCGCAGGTCGACCTTCACCGGCGCGCTCGCGAAGGCGGCGTCGGCATCGCCCTTGCAGAGAGCCGCCTTCTCGTCGTCCTCGGGCGCGGCGCGTGCGGCGTCCATGTCGGCGGAGGCTTGCTCCCGGGTGGTGCCGACCTCGACGAGCGCCGCGGCCTCCTCCGCCGCCTCGATCGTGTCGGCGAGCACCAGCCCGACGATCTGGCCGGCGTAGTGCACGGCGTCCGACGACAGCGGCATGAAGGAGGACTGCATGTGCCCGCCCTTCATCACGAAGGTCTCGTCCCCGAGGCCCCGGTTGAAGGATCGGTGGGTGAGCACGGCCTGCACGCCCGGCACCGCTTCGGCCCGCACGGTCTCGATTGCGGTGATCGTGCCGCGCGCCACGGTGGAGCGGACCAGCGCGGCATAGGCGGGATGGCCGTGCGGAAAGTCGGCGGCGTAGCGGGCGCTGCCCGCGGCCTTGGAACGCGCGTCGCGGCGCGTCGGGCCGCTCGCCTGGATGGATGCGGTGGTGGCGGTCATGAAGCCCTCCCTGCGGCGACGAGCACCGCTTTGGCGACCGCGTTGCGGCCGAGTTCGATCTTGAAGCCGTTATCGCCGCGCGGCACGGCGTCGGCGAAGGCGGCCTCGCCGGCAGTGAAGGCGCGGTCGCGGGTCAGGCGCTGCCCTTCCAGCGCCGTGCCGGCGGCCGCAGCGCGCCACGGCTTGGAGGCGACGCCGCCAAGCGCCACGCGGGCTCGCGTGATGGTATCGCCGTCCATCTCCAGCGCCACCGCCGCCGAAACGGTCGCGTAGGCGTAGGAGCGGCGGTCGCGCACCTTGAGATAGGTCGAGCGTCGGCCGATCGGCGTTGCCGCAACCAGGATCGCGGTGATGATCTCGCCGGGTCGCAGGGTGGTCTCCACCGCAGGGTCGTCGCCGTAGGCACGGTGCAGTTCGGCGAAGGGGATGGTGCGGGTGCCGCTCGGCGATGCGACTTCGATCGATGTGTCGAAGGCGGCGAGCGCCGCGCCCCAGTCGCCGGGATAGGTGGCGATGCAGCGCTCCGAAGCGCCGAACAGCGCCATGTCGCGAGTGTCGCCGCGCAGGGCGGAACAGCCCGAACCGGGACTGCGCTTATTGCAGGGCGAAGAACCATCGCGGAAGTACGGGCAGCGCGTGCGCTGCAGCAGGTTGCCGCCGACGGTGGCCGCGATGCGCAGCTGCTGCGAGGCCGCGAGCTGCAGGCTCTCGGTGAGCGCGGGATAGTTCGCCTGGAGGAAGGCATCTTCGGCGACGTCCGCCATCCGGGCGAGCGCGCCGAAGCGCAGGGTGTCGCCGCCGGTCTCGACCCTTTCCAGCTCGGCAAGGCGGCCGATGTCGACGAGGCGCGAAGGCGCCCACAGGTCGCCGCGCATGAGGTCGACCATCGTGGTGCCGCCGGCGAGGATCGCCGCGCCGGGCAGCGCCGCCTCGCGTAGGGCGTCGGCCATCGAGGTAGCGCGGTGATAGGTGAAGGGCTGCATCTCAGGCGCTCCGTCCGCCGGAGGGTGCGGCCGAGGTTCCGGCCACCTCGCGGATCGCCGCAACGATGTTGGGATAAGCGCCGCAGCGACACAGGTTGCCGCTCATGTACTCGCGGATCTCCGCGTCGGAGCGGGCGTGCCCCTCCTCGACGCAGCTGACGGCCGACATGATCTGCCCCGGCGTGCAGTAGCCGCACTGCAGAGCATCATGGGCGACGAAGGCCTCCTGCATCGGGTGCGGCGTACCGTCGGCCGACACCAGCCCCTCGATGGTGGTGATCTCGCGCCCCTCCGCCATCGCGGCGAGCATCAGGCAGGCGAGTTGGCGGCGGCCGTCGACGTGGACGGTGCAGGCGCCGCAGGTGCCATGGTTGCAGCCGACCTTGGTGCCGGTGAGGCCGATGTGCTCGCGCAGAGCGTCGAGCAGGGTGGTGCGGGGATCGAGGCCGAGCGCATGGTCGCGGCCGTTGATGCGCAGGCGGAGTTCGAGCGTCGTTCTTGATGGCAAGCCATCGGTCATCGGGCATATCCCTGCGATCGAAATGGAACCGTTCCAACAAGCGATCGCCGGCTTGGTTGCCGACGCGGCGATGCGGCATCGCCCTGCTGTCTGTCGCGGAGAGGTGCTCCCGGTCATGAAACCGTCGCGGCGCCGACCTATCCGAATGTATGGGCGAAACCATGCGGCGCATGCGGCATCACAAGTCTTGACGAAGGGCATGGGACCTCCGCATGGGTGGGGTATTGAGACGCGCCGTCCAGGTTGCCGATCTTTCCCGCCACTCCGCGGATGCCGGCGACACGACGATGCGCCATCCGCCGTGCCCGGATCGTGAACCGGAGCCGGCGCCATGCGGGAGCAAGACACTGCAGACGATCATCCGCGACCCTCGAACATGACGTCCGACATCCCTCGAGGTCCCGTTTGGCTGTCCATCGGCCGCATCGCCGTCCCAGCCGTCCTCGCGCTGGCGCTGTCGGGCTGCGAGGGCAACATCCTCGATCCCGCCGGACCGATCGCGGCGGGCGAGAAGACGATCCTGCTCAACGCTACGGTGATCATGCTCTGCATCATCGTGCCGATCATCATCGTCACGCCGATTCTCGCCTGGTGGTTCCGCCCCGGCAACAGCAAGGCGACCTACCTGCCGGAGTGGGCGTTCTCCGGCCGCCTCGAACTGCTCATCTGGTCGGTGCCCTTCATCACCATCGTCTTCCTCGGCGGCATCGCCTGGGTCGGCTCGCACGACCTCGATCCGGCCAAGCCGATCGCAGCGAGCAAGAAGCCGCTGGAGATCGAGGTCGTTTCGCTCGACTGGAAATGGCTGTTCATCTACCCCGAGCAGAAGATCGCCTCGGTCAACCAGCTCTTCATCCCCACCGGCACGCCGGTGCACTTCCAGCTGACGTCCGCCAGCGTATGGGACTCTTTCTACGTGCCGAAGCTCGGATCGCAGATCTACACCATGAAGGGAATGGCCGTTCAGCTCTACCTCCAGGCCGATCGCGACGGCGAATACTTCGGCCTGTCCACGCACTTCAGTGGCGACGGCTTCTCCGACATGAACTTCAAGACTCACGCCGTGTCGGACGAAGCCTTCGCCGACTGGGTCAGGATGGCGAAAGCCAACGGCCGCGCGCTCGACGAGCCGACCTACGAGGACCTCTCCAAGCAATCGATCGGCGTGCCGCCCTCGACCTTCGCCTCGGTGGCACCCAAGCTGTTCGAGAAGATCGTGATGCAGACGGTGCCAGCCGGCCCCGGCCCAGCGCGCGGCACGCAGGGCGGTCCGCAGGTCACGCCAAAGGGCGGCACCTAGGTGCGGCTCGTGAGCCGTAACGTCTCTTCGCCCGACCGTTTCATCTCGCACCACAGGTAAGCCATGACGCTGTTCGGCATGCCCCTGCTCGGCAAGCTCACGATCGACGCCATTCCGCTCGATCAGCCGATCCCGCTCGCCGCCGGCGCCGCGGTAGTCGTCATCCTGCTCGCGATCATTGGCTGGATCGTCTTCGCCGGCCACCTCCCCTACCTTTGGAAGGAGTGGATCACCAGCGTCGACCACAAGCGCATCGGCATCATGTACACCATCCTCGGACTGGTGATGCTGCTGCGCGGCTTCTCCGATGTCATGCTGATGCGCTCGCAGCAGGCCTTCGCCTACCAGGCGCCGGGCTTCCTGCCGCCCGAACATTACGACCAGATCTTCTCGGCGCATGGCACCATCATGATCTTCTTCGGCGCCATGCCCTTCATCATCGGCATCATGAACTTCGTGCTGCCGCTGCAGCTCGGCGTGCGCGACGTCGCCTTCCCGACGCTGAACTCGGTCGGCTTCTGGCTGACGGCCAGCGGCGCCCTGCTCGTCAACATGTCGCTCGTCATCGGCGAGTTCGCCCGCACCGGCTGGCTGCCCTATCCGCCGCTCTCCGAGCTGACCTACTCGCCGGGCGTCGGCGTCGACTACTACCTGTGGGCCCTGCTCATCTCCGGCGTCGGCACACTGATGGCCGGCATCAACCTGACCACCACCATCCTGAAGATGCGGGCGCCGGGCATGAGCTACCTGCGTATGCCGATCTTCACCTGGACGGCGCTCGCCGGCAACCTGCTCATCACCGCCGCCTTCCCGATCCTCACCGCCACCCTGATCATGCTGACGCTGGACCGCTATCTCGGCTTCCACTTCTTCACGGATGAGAAGGGCGGCAACTCGATGATGTTCATGAACCTCGTGTGGGCCTGGGGCCACCCGGAGGTGTACATCCTGGCTCTGCCCGCCTACGGCATCTTCTCCGAGGTGATATCGACCTTCTCCGGCAAGCCGCTGTTTGGCTACCGCTCCATGGTGGTCGCCACCATGGCGATCTTCGTGCTCGCCTTCATGGTGTGGCTGCACCACTTCTTCACGATGGGCGCGGGCGGCGACGTCAACGGCGTCTTCGGCATCATGTCGATGATCATCGCCGTGCCGACCGGCGTGAAGGTGTTCGACTGGATGCTCACAATGTACGGCGGGCGCGTGCGCCTCACCGTGCCGATGCTGTGGTCGATCTGCTTCATCGTCACCTTCGTCGTCGGCGGCGCCACCGGCGTGCTGCTCGCCGTGCCGCCGGCCGACTTCGCCCTACACAACTCGATGTTTCTCGTCGCCCACTTCCACAACGTGATCGTATCGTCGTCGCTGTTCGCCGCCTTTGCCGGCTACTCCTACTGGTTCCCCAAGGCCTTCGGCTTCCGCCTCGTCGAGAGCTGGGGCAGAGCGGCGGTGTATCTCGCCACCGCGGGACTCGTGGGCGTGTTCGGCCCGATGTACATCCTCGGCCTGCTCGGCATGACGCGGCGCATGCAGCACTACGACGTCGCCTCTTGGCACCCCTGGGTGCTCGCGGCGAGCTTCGGCGTGCTGATCCTCATCGCCTCGATCGTCTGCCAGGTGACGCAGCTCGTCGTCTCGATCCGCCACCGCGACGAGTTGCGCGACGAGACCGGCGACCCGTGGGACGGCCGCTCGCTGGAGTGGGCCACGTCCTCCCCGCCGCCGGTCTATAATTTCGCCGTGCTTCCCGACGTGCACGGCGAGGAAGCCTACTGGGCAGTCAAGAGCCGGGCTCTCGAGCAGCACCGGCTGCGCGAGGAGCCGCACTACGAGGCGATCGAGATCCCGCTGAACAGCCCGACCGGCTTCGTTTGCGCCTTCTTCTCCACCGTGGTCGGCTTCGCGATGATCTGGCACATTTGGTGGATGGCGATCGTCGGCCTCTTCGGCGCCTTCGCGACCTTCGTGGTATTCGCTTGGCGCGACCGCGTCGAGTACGAGGTTTCGGCGGAGGAGGTCGCTAAGCTCGACCGCGAGAACCGCGCATCCCGCTCCAACACGCTCGCCGTCTCGCGCCGCAAGGTGGCGGCATGACGTCGGGTACGGCTGCCCTCCCCTCCGGCGGCGCAAAGCGCCGACACGACCCCAACCGCCTCGGCCACCTCTCGGGCGGCCAGGGCACCTCGCGGGCGTCGGGCCACGGCACCGGCGGCCCCGCTCCCAAGCGCATCGTCGTCGGCTATGGCTTCTGGCTGTTCATCCTGTCCGACATCGTGATGTTCTCGGCCTTCTTCGCCTCCTACGCCGTGCTGCACAACGGCACGGACGGCGGTCCGGACGGTCGGGAGCTGTTCGACCTCGGCAACACCGCGGTCGAGACCGGCTGTCTGCTGCTGTCCTCCTTCACCTGCGGCCTCGCCAGCCTCGCCGTGATCGTGCGCCGCAAGCTCGCCTTCTATGCCGCGATGGCCGTCACCGGCCTGCTCGGCGCCACCTTCATCGGGCTGGAGGCCAACGAGTTCGCCGGCCTCGTGATGAAGGGCGACGGACCGGACCGTTCGGCCTTCCTGTCCTCTTTCTTCTCGTTGGTCGGCCTGCACGGCATCCACGTCTCCATCGGCCTGCTGTGGCTGCTGACGATGATGGCGCAGGTGTTCGCCAAGGGCTTCCGCTCCGACATCAACCGCCGCGTCATGTGCTTCGCGCTGTTCTGGCACGCCCTCGACATCGTTTGGGTGGCGCTGTTCACCGTGGTCTACCTGATGGGCGTTCTGGCTTGAGGATGCTGCCATGACCGATACAGCCAGCGACGATCCCAGCCGCCACTCCGACACCGCGCCCGGCGCCGAGTTCGGCGAGGAGGACGTCGGCGAAGGCTTTCGCGCCTACGTCATGGGGCTGGCGCTCGCTTCGCTGCTCACCGTCGCCTCCTTCATCACCGTCAAGTTCCACTTCGTCTACGCTCCAGCGATCCCCGTGGCGCTGTTCACCTTCGCCATCGCCCAGATGGGCGTGCACCTCGTGTTCTTCCTCCACATCACCACCGGGCCGGACAACATCAACAACTCGATGGCGCTCGCCTTCGGCGTGCTCATCGTCTTCCTGCTGATGGGCGGCTCGCTGTGGATCATGTCGCACCTCAACGGCAACATGCAGCTGATGAATCCCTACATGCAGATGCACGAGATGCACATGCAACAGGCGTCACCCGACCAGCCCGATCAGCAGCTCATGCCGCCGCTGCCCCCGGATCGGCAGCCCGCTGGAAAGGCCCCGCAGCCGTAGGAGGACGCATCGCCGCTGCATCGGCGGGCGAACCCTGGTGCGGCTTCGACGGTTGCGCCGACATGAGCGACAGCACGCACACCTCCACCGAAGACCACCTCAACCCCAAGATCGTCGACGCGCGGCGCCGCGAGATGGCGATCGAGCACATCCTGTTCGGCACCGTGCGCTTCCTTGCGCACCGCCACCCCGAACTGCTGGCCGAACTTGACGGCTCGCTCGACCACCTGTGGGACTGCGAGAAGGGCGAGGACCGCGACGACGAAGCGGTGCGCACCATCGCCCGGCGCATGCTGAAGAGCCTGCGGGCGGAATCCTGATCCGCCGAGCGTGGACCCCGGTGTCTTCGCCCGCGGCGCGGCCCTGGTCGCTCCCGAGCTGATCGGCTGCACCCTGCTGCACGGCGATGCCGGCGGGATGATCGTCGAGGTCGAGGCCTATGATCGCACCGACCCGGCCTCCCACAGCTTCAACGGTCCGACCCGACGTAACGCCGCGATGTTCGGGTCGCCAGGTACGGCCTACGTCTACCGCTCCTACGGCATGCACTGGTGCTTTAACATCGTCTGCGAGCCGGGCTCGGCGGTGCTGGTCCGCGCGCTGGAGCCGACGCGCGGGCTTGACGCGATGAGGAAGCGCCGGGGCACGGTGCTGCCGCGCCTGCTCTGCTCCGGGCCGGGGCGGCTGTGCCAAGCCCTGGCGATCACTGCCGAGCAGGATGGCCTGCCGCTCGACCATCCGCCCTTCGTGCTCCTGGCCCGCGAGGGGCCGGTGGCGGTGGCGGCGGGCACCCGCATTGGCATCACCAAGGGGGCCGACACGCCCTGGCGCTTCGCGCTCGCCGATTCGCCCTTCCTCAGCCGCCCGCTGCGGCGGCGTGAGCCTGTCCCCGCATTGAGCGCCGGGTCCGCCCTCCGCTAAGGTGCCGCGGTCGTCGAAGCGGAGGCATTCCTGGCAGCCGATCCACCAGCAGCCCCAGCGGCAGCCGCAACCGTCGAGCGCCTGCTCGCCGAGGCCCGCACCCGCCTCGTCGAAACCGGCACCCGCAACCGCCTCGTGCACACGCCGCGCGGCGGCAAGCGGTCGCGCTCTCTGGTGCTCGCGACCGACGGGATGGCGGCCGTCTTCGACGCGCTGCGCCACCGCCGTTCCCTGCACCTCTTGCCGAAGCCGACGACGGCTGTGGTGCCCTTCGACGGCATCGCCCGCGCGCCGCGATCGTCCCGCGGTCCCTCGCTGCGCACGGCCTTCGACGCGGAGGCGCTGCACAGGAGGCTGCTGGCGATCCACCGCGACGCCCGCTCGGCGGAGGAGGAGCAGGGCATCAACATCCTGTATCTCATCCACGGCTTCCTCCGCTGGTTCGAGGATGGCTCGGAGGTGGCGCGCGAGGCACCGCTGATCCTCGTTCCCATGTCGCTCGTCAGGGATCGGGCGCGCTCGACCTTCGAGCTGAAGCCGCGCGACGAGGAGATCGCGACCAACCAGCCGCTCGCCGAGCGGCTGCGCGGCGACTTCGGCCTCATGCTGCCGGAGATCCCCGAGGGCGACGAGTGGAGCCCAGACGACTACTTCGCGGCGGTGCGCGAGGCGGTCTCGCCGAAGGCCCGCTGGAGCGTCGATGCGGAGGGCCTGGAGCTCGGCTTCTATTCTTTCTCCAAGCTCCTGATGATCCGCGACCTCGAGCCGCCGCGCTGGCCGGGCGACGCGATCCTCTCCCATCCCTTGCTGAAAGGACTCGTCGCCGACGGCTTCGCCGCGGACGAGCCGCCCCTGGGGGAGCACACGCCGCTCGACGCCACCTTCGCACCGGCAGAACTTGTGCAGGTGCTCGACGCCGACGCCTCGCAGACGCTGGTGATCGAAACCGCGCGCGCCGGCTCGAACCTGGTGGTGCAGGGGCCGCCTGGCACCGGCAAGTCGCAGACGATCGCCAACATCATCGCCGCCGCAGTGCACGACGGCAAGCGCGTGCTGTTCGCCTCGTGGAGCGACGGCTCGTCGGACCGCCTGGCC
>CALMRL010000383.1 GCA_937873345.1 uncultured Beijerinckiaceae bacterium
CTGCACACGCCGGAGCAGCGCGCCGGTCAGAGCGGCCTCGATCGCCGTGGGGCCGGCAGCGCGGATCAACTCGTCGGGATCCTGCCCGTCGGGCAGCAGGGCGAAGGCGAGCGTCCGGTCCGGCGCGATCAGGGGCAGCGCCATCTCCGCGGCGCGCGCGGCGGCCTTGATGCCGGCCTTGTCGCCGTCGAAGCAGAGGAGGGGCTGCGGCGCCATCGCCCAGAGCAGGCCGGCCTGCTCCTCGGTCAGCGCCGTGCCCAACCCCGCCACCGTCTCGGGGAATCCGGCGGCGTGCATCGCGACGACGTCGATGTAGCCCTCCACCGCGATCACTCTTCCACGCTCGTGCGCCGCCTTGCGCGCCGCGTGGTGGTTGAACAGCACCCTGCCCTTCGAGAAGACCGGCGTTTCCGGCGAGTTCTTGTATTTCGCCGCCACGTCCTTCTGCAGGGCGCGTCCGCCGAAAGCGATCACCCGGCCCGAGCGGTCGGTGATCGGGAACATCACGCGATCGCGGAAGCTGTCGTAGGGCACGGCGATCTCCTCGCCGTGGATCAGCAGGCCCGCCTCGCACATCACCTCGACACTGGCCCCCTTGGCGGCGAGCGCGTCGCGCAGGGCGTGGCGGCCGGCGCCGGCGTAGCCGATGCGGAAGGCGCGCCGGCTCTCGGCGCCGATGGCGCGGCCGTCGAGATAGGCCCGCGCCTCGGCGCCGCGCGGGCCGGCCAGCTCCTTCTCGAAATGGCCGGCGGCCCATTCCAGCACCTCCATCAAGCCGGCGCGGCGGCTTTCGCGCTGCTCGTTCTCGACCGAGCGCGCCGGCAGGGCCAGTCCCGCTTCCCCGGCTAGGCGCTCCACCGCCTCGGGGAAAGACAGCCCCTCGGTCTGCATCACGAAATCGAAGACGTTGCCGTTCTTGCCCGACGAGAAGTCGAACCACGCCATCTTGGCATCGTTGACGAAGAAGGACGGCGTGCGCTCCTGTCCGAACGGCGACAGGCCGACGAACTCGCGGCCGGACTTGCGCAGCTTGACGCGGCGGCGCACCACCTCCGACACGGGCAGCCGGGCGCGAATCTCATCGAGGAAAGACGGCGAAAAGCGCATCCCACAAACCTTGCGCGCCCAGGCTTGTCCCGCCCTTGCGGAGCCTATCCCGGAACCCTTGCGGACCGGCCTGGAGCGCTGATGTTTGCAACGAACGGCGAGCGCGTCGCCGCGAGGTGCAGATATGGGTCGCACGGGCCGGTTTTTCGAGATGAAGCTGATGGGCGAGAAGATCGCCGTGCTCACCGCCTACGACGCGCCGACGGCCCGCGCGCTCGCCGCCTCGGGCCTCGACCTGATCCTCGTCGGCGACAGCGTCGGCACCAACGTGCTGGGTTACGCGAGCGAGCGAGAGGTGACGCTCGCGGACATCGTCCACCACACCCGCGCCGTGCGCCGCGGCGCCCCGGACGCGGCGATCCTCGCCGCCCTGCCCTTCGCCACCTATGGTACGCCGAGCCAAGCGGTGGCGAGCGCCCGCCGCCTCGTCGAGGCCGGCGCCGACATGGTCAAGTTCGAGGGGCCGCGGCCGGAGATCGCGCGCGCGATCAAGGCCGCCGGCATCGCCGTTTCCGGCCACCTCGGTCTGGAGCCGCAGCACCACGAGGAGAAGCGCCTCAGGGCCAAGACGGCCCACGACGCCCTCGCTCTGGAAACCGACGCCAAGCTGTTAGACGGGGCCGGCATCGGCCTCCTCATCCTCGAACTCGTTCCGGCCGAGGTCGCGGCGCGGGTCACGCGGCTCGTCGCCGCGCCGACCATCGGCATCGGCGCCGGGCCGGCGACGGACGGGCAGGTGCTGGTGGTCAACGACATGGCCGGGATCAACGACGGCGCCTTCCGCCACAACCGCCGCTTCGCCGAGGTCGGCCGCGCGTTCACCGAGGCAGCGACCGCCTATCGCGACGCGGTGAAGGACGGCAGCTTCCCCGCCGAGGCGAACGCCTTCCGCATGCCGAAGGCGGAGCTGGCGGCGCTGGAGGACGGGAGCTGAGGCTTGGACGCGTGAGACTTGGACGCGTGAGGCTTGGACGCGGCGGAGGCGCGAAGGGCTATCCCGCGAGCTTCGCCTTCACCTGCTGACTCGCCCTGGCGAAGTCCATGCGGCCGGCGTAGCGCTCCTTCAGCACGGCGACCACCTTTCCCATGTCCTTGATCGACGCGGCGCCGGTCTCGGCCACCGCCCCGTCGATCGCCGTGGCGACGTCGCCTTCGTCCATCTGCTGCGGCAAGAAGGAGCGGATCACCTCGACCTCTTCCACCTCGATGGCGGCAAGGTCGTCGCGCCCGGCCTTCTCGTAGATGGCGATCGACTCCTGCCGGCTTTTGATCATCTTCTGCATAAGCGCCAGAATATCGGCCTCGCCGACAGTCTTGCCTTGTCCTCTCGCCTCGATGTCGCGATCCTTCAGGGCGGCGTTGATCAGGCGGATCGTCCCCAGACGACGCTTGTCGCCGCTCTTCATCGCCGTCTTCAGCTCGGTATTGAGCAGGTCGCGCATTCGAAGTCCTATCCACGGATCGCCGGCCGCGGTTCGCGACAGGCGGCTTGCCTCGACAAATCAACAGGGTTTTCTAACCCTGCGTCCCTCTCGCTGGAAATTGCGATCGACGTTGTGTATCTGGATCAATGCGGCATCGGAAGATTTCGTATCCTTCCCGCCCTTCGTACCGCGCCTTCTTAAAGTCCAGGCTGCGCCTTTTCCCGAGCCGCACCGCCCCCAAGTCGCACCGCAGCCTCGACGAGATCAAGATGCGCCGTCCCGTCAAACCATTCGTCACCGAGTACAAGGGCTCCAGCCGTCGCGGCAAGGAGGGCCGCCCGGAGACCGAGGCCGAGGAGACGAAGCCGAAGGTCACCGAGGCACGGTCGAAGGCAGGCGGCAAGACGAGCGCCAAGGCGAACGGCAAGGGCGTCGAGCGAAGCGCTGCTGCCGGCGAGGCCCGTGGCCCGCTGCCGCCGCGCGGCCTGTTCCGCGGTGCTGGAGCCGAGCCGATCGACAGCTACGAGGCGGCGATGCGGGCGGCGGACGCCCTGTTCTCGCCAAAGGCGAAGGCCGATCCCATTGCCCGCTCCCCCGAGCGACCGGCCGCTGCGCACGCGCCGGATGCCGCTCCCTCGACGAGCGAGGCGGAGGCGGCCGAAGCGGCGTCCGCCGCGCAGTCGGAGCCG
>CALMRL010000384.1 GCA_937873345.1 uncultured Beijerinckiaceae bacterium
GGTCAGCAGGGCGATGCCGAGCGCCGCCAGCGACAGGATCAGCCCGGCGCCCAGCGCCTCGGCGCAGCGGCGGCCAACGAAGAGCCGCAGCGACTCCGGGATATAATCGAGCGCCGTGCTGCTGGTCGTCGTGCGCATCCGGTCCTGCTGGGGCGGGGAGCGGCGGTCGCGCGGCCCCGGACTGACGCTAGGAGGGAAGGGTTAAGGGCCGCTTAACCCTGTTCGCGCCGCGCTCCCGATCGAGCTCGAACGGCTCCGGAAACGATAACCCCGCCGGCGTGGGCCGGCGAGGTGTCGGATGCCGGCCTTGCGGGACTAGGCTTCAGACGTTGTAGGCGCGCTCGCCGTGCTCGGAGATGTCGAGGCCCTCGCGCTCGGCGTCGACCGAGACGCGCAGGCCCATCACCAAGTCGATGAGCTTGTACAGGATGGCCGAGCCGACGCCCGACCACAGCAGGGTGAAGCCGACCGTCTTGCACTGGATCAGCACCTGCGTGAGCATGTCGTAGGTGCCGGGCGAGGCGGAGCCGGGCTTAGCGGTGTAGTCGGTGAGGCCGACGCCGCCCAGCGCCGACGCCACCAGGACGCCGGTCAGGATGGCGCCGACGATCCCGCCGATGCAGTGCACGCCGAACACGTCGAGCGAGTCGTCGTAGCCGATCCTCGTCTTCACCACGGAGACGAAGAAGAAGCAGATCACGCCGACCACCAACCCGAGCACGATGGCGCCCATCGGGCCGCAGTAGCCCGAGGCGGGGGTGATCGCCACCAAGCCGGCGACGGCGCCGGAGCACATGCCGAGCAGCGAGGGCTCGCCCTTGATCAGCCATTCCGCGAACAGCCAGGCCAGGGTGGCGCCCGAGGTGGCGAGGAAGGTGTTGACGAAGGTCAGGGCGGTGGTGCCGTTCGACTCGAGGTTGGAGCCGGCGTTGAAGCCGAACCAGCCGACCCAGAGCAGCGAGGCGCCGATCATCGTCATCACGAGCGAGTGCGGCGGCATCGGCTCGCGGGGATAGCCGACCCGCTTGCCGAGGATCAACGCGCCGACGAAGCCGGCGATGCCGGCGTTGATGTGCACCACCGTGCCGCCGGCGAAGTCGAGGGCGCCCTTCTGATTGAAATAGCCGGCCATGTTGGTGACCAAGCTGTCGCTGCCTATGATCTTGTCGAGCGCGGCTTGCGCAGCGCCCTTCGCCGCCGAGTCCTTGGCGTCGGCGAGCGCCTTCGCGGCTTTCGCGATCTCATCCGGTCCCTGCCAGAACCATACGGCGTGGGCGATCGGGAAGTAGATCAGCGTCACCCAAAGGATGATGAAGACGATCAGCGCCGAGAACTTCATGCGTTCGGCGAAGGCGCCGACGATCAGCGCCGGCGTGATGCAGGCGAAGGTCATCTGGAACGCCATGTAGACGTATTCCGGGATGACGACACCGTTCGAGAAGGTCGGTACGGTCGAGGCCGGCGTCAGATCCTTGAGGAAGACGCGGTCGAGGCCGCCGATGAAGGCACCGACGACGCCATCGGGGCCGGTGGTGAAGGCGAGCGAGTAGCCGTAGAGCGCCCAGATGATCGAGACCAAGCCGACGATCATGAACACCTGGCTGAGCACGCTCAGCATGTTCTTGGAGCGGACGAGGCCGCCGTAGAACAGGGCGAGGCCCGGCACCGACATCATCAGCACCAGGGCGGTGGAGACCAGCATCCAGGCGGTGTCGCCCTTGTCGGGGACCAGGGCGGCGGGCGCGGCAGGCGATGCCATCGTGTTGGCGGCTTCCGGCGTCGCCGTCTGCGCCCACACCGCCCCCGCGGTGAGGGCGAGCGCGATGGTCCCCAATCCGATCGCCATCCCGGCTCGCTTCGTTATCCTGAACGTCATGCAGTCTCCCCCGATGACCGTCGGTCGTGCCGCGGCGATCCGGCCGCGGTGTTGGTGATGATGGCTCGGTGCCTTGCCGCTTGCCGCGAAGGCTCAGAGCGCTTCGAGGTCGCGCTCGCCGGTGCGGATGCGCACGGCCTGCTCGATGTCGGTGACGAAGATCTTGCCGTCGCCGATCTGGCCGGTGCGCGCCGTGGTGGCGATCGCCTCCATCACCGGGCCGAGCAGTTCCGGCGAGACGGCGATCTCCAGCTTCAGCTTCGGCAGGAAGCTGACGGCGTATTCCGCGCCACGATAGATCTCGGTATGGCCCTTTTGCCGGCCGTAGCCCTTGACCTCGGTCACGGTCATGCCGTGGACGCCGATGCTGGTGAGGGCATCGCGCACCTCTTCCAACTTGAACGGCTTGATGAGCGCGACGACAAGCTTCATGTGTCTCTAGTCCCCGTTTCGAAAAAGCCTTAGGACTTGCCGAGCAGTCGCCGCCGGAGCGAGCCTTGGCGATCTGCGTTTCGATGCGGCCCGCATCCTAGCGGAGCGGGCTGGGGGCGGGACCAACGGATGTCCCGCGTCCACACGTCGTTTGTACCGCCGCGTCCTGCGGCGGGCGGTTTTTGTCAGGCTGCGGCCTTGATGGCTCCGCTGGCCGGCACGGAGGCGATGGTGGTGAGCACCTGGCTGGCGATCTGGTAGGGGTCGCCCTGCGAGTTGGGGCGGCGGTCCTCCAAGTAGCCCCTGTAGCCGTTGTTGACGAAGGCGTGCGGCACCCGGATCGACGCCCCCCTGTCGGCGATGCCGTAGGAAAACTCGTGGATCGACGCCGTCTCGTGCTTGCCCGTCAGCCGCATCTCGTTGTGCGGGCCGTACACCGCGATGTGCGCCTCGCGGTTGCGCTCGAACGCCGCCATCAGCGCCTCGAAGTACCCCTTGCCCCCTACCTCGCGCATGTACCCGGTCGAGAAGTTGCAGTGCATCCCCGAGCCGTTCCAGTCCGTGTCGCCCAGCGGCTTGCAGTGGTACTCGACATCGATGCCGTAGCCCTCGCACAGCCGCTGCAGGATGTAGCGCGCCACCCACATCTCGTCGGCCGCCTTCTTCGACCCCTTGCCGAAGATCTGGAACTCCCACTGCCCCTTCGCCACCTCGGCGTTGATGCCCTCGTGGTTGATCCCCGCCGCCAGGCAGAGGTCGAGGTGCTCCTCGACGATCTTGCGCGCCACCGCGCCGACGTTCGCGTAGCCCACCCCGGTGTAGTACGGGCCCTGCGGCGCGGGGTAGCCGCTCTCCGGGAAGCCAAGCGGACGGCCCGCCTCGTAGAAGAAGTACTCCTGCTCGAAGCCGAACCACGCCCCGTCGTCGTCCAGGATCGTCGCCCGCTTGTTCGACGGGTGCGGCGTCACCCCGTCGGGCATCATCACCTCGCACATCACCAGCACGCCGTTCACCCGCGTCGCGTCGGGAAAGTGCCGCACCGGCTTCAGGAAGCAGTCCGACGAGCCGCCCTCCGCCTGCCGCGTCGAGGAGCCGTCGAAGCCCCACATCGGCAGCGCCTCAAGCGTCGGAAAGCCGTCGAACTCCTTGATCTGCGTCTTGCCGCGCAGGTTCGGCACCGGCACGTAGCCGTCCAACCAAAGATATTCGAGCTTGTATTTCGTCAT
>CALMRL010000385.1 GCA_937873345.1 uncultured Beijerinckiaceae bacterium
ATGCGTCCGCCATTGCCCGCGACAGCGAAGCAACCCTGGAGCCGGGGGGGACCATCCTACGGGATTTAGCCCTTCCCCCTGGGTTGCTTCGCTGTCGCTCGCAATGACGGGGAGAACGGGTTTCACCTCGCTTGGCCGGTCGTTACCGCGCGAGCGAGACGATCTCGCGGCGCACAATGCCGAGGGCACCAACCCGAGGCCCGCACGTTGCCGCCTCGACCTCGAACCACGGAGCGCGCTTTTGTCCGACGATCCCGCCTATGTCCCGCCGAGAGTCTGGCAGCCGCCGCAGGGCACCGGCGGGCGTTTCGGCAAGATCAACCGACCGGTCGCGGGGCCGACGCACGAGCACGAGCTGCCGGTGGGCAGGCACCCGCTGCAGCTCTACTCGCTGGCGACGCCGAACGGGCAGAAGGCGACGATCATGCTGGAGGAACTGCTGGCGCTGGGCCACGCCGGCGCGGAATATGACGCTTGGCTGATCCGCATCGACGAGGGCCAGCAGTTCGGTTCGGGGTTCGTCGACGCCAACCCGAACTCCAAGATTCCTGCACTGGTCGACCGCTCGGGGACGACGCCGCTGCGCGTCTTCGAATCCGGCGCGATCCTGCTCCACCTCGCGGAAAAGTTCGGCGCGCTGCTGCCGCGCGACCTGCCGGGGCGCACCGAGGCGTTGAACTGGCTGTTCTGGCAGATGGGCTCGGCGCCTTACCTCGGCGGCGGCTTCGGCCACTTCTACGCCTACGCTCCGGCGAAGATCGAATACGCGATCGACCGCTTTGCGATGGAGGCGAAGCGGCAGCTCGACGTGCTCGACAGGCGTCTCGCCGAACGGCCCTTCCTCGCCGGCGACGAATACTCGATCGCCGACATCGCGGTCTGGCCCTGGTACGGCGGGCTGGTGCTCGGCCGGCTCTACGATGCGGCCGAATTCCTCGCCGTCGCGGACTACCGCCACGTCCGGCGTTGGGCGGGGGAGATCGACGCGCGCTCCGCGGTGACGCGCGGGCGCATGGTCAATTGCGTCAACGGCGACAAGGCGGGGCAGCTCCACGAGCGCCACGAGGCCGGTGATTTCGACACGGGCACGCAGGACAAGCTGTCGTAGGACGGGGCCGACGCTCGGTTTCATGGCGAACATCTTCAATGCCGCGCATCCTGTCCCGCATCCGCCCGGTCTTGCGCAGCCGCGGAGACGGACGACCTGAGCCTCCATGTCACAAGCCCAATCCATCGCCGCCGCGTCCCTGTCGCGCACGGAAATCCGCCGCATCATCTACGGTTTGATGATGGCGATGCTGCTCGGCGCGCTCGACCAGACCATCGTCGCCACCGCCCTGCCGACGATTGGGCGCGACCTGCATGACGTCGTGCGCCTGCCCTGGGTCGTCACCGCCTACCTGCTCACCGCCACCGGTGCCGTGCCGATCTACGGCAAGCTCGCCGACACCTACGGACGCCGGCCGACGCTGCTCGCGGCCATCGCGATCTTCGTCGTGGGCTCGGTCGGCTGCGCCCTGGCGCCGACGATGGGATGGCTGATCGCGGCGCGGCTCGTCCAGGGCGCCGGCGGCGGCGGCCTGATCGCGCTCGCGCAGACCATCGTCGGCGACATGATGAGCCCGCGCGAGCGCGCCGGCTGGCAGGTGTACTTCGCCGCCGCCTTCACCGTCGCCAGTCTCGCCGGCCCGGTGCTCGGCGGCTTCTTCGCGCAGCACCTGATCTGGACGATGATCTTCTGGATCAACCTGCCGCTCGGCCTCGCCGATCCCGAAGCTCTCAAACGCGCCCTCTCCAACC
>CALMRL010000386.1 GCA_937873345.1 uncultured Beijerinckiaceae bacterium
GCGCAGGCCGAACCCCGCCGGCAGGAGCCGGCGCGCGCCGAACCGCCTCGCGTCGCCGCGCGATCGCTGCCCGCCTCCAACGGCTGATGCGCCCGAAGCTCGGCGCACGGCCGCATCGGGCGCTACGAGGGGCGCGGCAACGCCATCAGCCGCTCGCCCATCCTAATCCGCATCCCCTCCGCGATCCCCTCGCACAGCGCGAACCCCTTCGGCGCCAGCACGATGATCGTCGAGCCATGCTGGAACCAGCCCATCTCCTCGCCGCGCTTCACGGCGACGCTGCAGGAGACCGGCTCGGCGCCGAGGCGGCGGGGGTCGAGATCGAGGAAGCGGAAGCGCAGGCTGGCGACGAGGATCGCCGCCACCGGCACCAGCGCGATCGTCGCCCCCGCCGCCGGCCCTTCGTCGAGGCGAAGGGTCAAGCACGCCCGCTCGTTCTTGGTGAACAGCGCCTCGACTCTCTTCAGGGCGATCGGGTTGACGTTCCAGGTGTCGCCCGACACGTAGCGTACCGCCTCCACCGTCGCCGCGTGGGGCGCGTGGAAGCGGTGGTACATCGCCGAGGTGAGGCGCAGCGTCGCGAAGGTGCCGTCGCGCAAGCTATCGACCAGCGCGCGGTCGGGCACGAGGTCGGCGAGGTCGTAGGGGAAACCCTTGACCTGGAACACCCGCGTGCCCTCGACCGGACCGCAGGCGCCGACGATGGCGTCGCACGGGCTGACCATCACGCCCTCGCCGGGGTCGATCGGTCTTGCCCCGTCCTTCAGCTCGCGGGTGAAGCAATCGTGCATCGAGCGGAAGCGCGCCGCCTTGGCCTCGCCGAGATCGAGGTCCGTGAACAGCCGCCACGCTGCGATCGACAGGTCGCGCACCAGCGGCTGCTCGATCTTCGAGAACCAGCCGACGAAGCGGGTGGCGAGCCGCCGCGGGATGCGGTTGGTGAGGAGGAAGTTGAGGTCCTCGTTGGCGGCGAGGCTCCGCAGGGTGGCGCGCAGCGTCATGATGCTGTGACGCAGCCGTCATAACGAGCGTGGCATGGTCGCATCTCTCGTCCTTCCCCTAACGGCCGCCGCGGCGCTTGCCCTGTCCGCGGGCCGGATAAGAACGCGGCTGCGGCTGTCGCGCGCCAAGCACCGCTCGCTCGCCGGCCACGCCCGGATGGCGCGACGCATCGCCCGGCAGGTGCCGTTCTTCGACCATGGCGAAGAGCTGTTCGCCTCCGACGGCGCCGCGCCCGCCGTGGTGGCGCGGCGCCGCGCCGGCTTCGACCGGCTCTCCGCCCTGTTCGCCGAGCGCTTCAGCAAGACCGGCGCGATGAGCCGCGACGCGGCGGGGATGCTGCCCGACCTCGCCTTCACCAGCCGCTACCGCGTGCCCTTCCCCTTCGCGAGGCTGGTGCGCGAGCGCCTCGGCTCGGGCTCGTTCCTCGAAGGCGCGTCGGGCGCCGAGGTGGTCGACCCCGACGGCAACCGCTTCCACGACCTCGGCGGCTCCTACGGCCTCAACCTGTGGGGCACCGACGTGCTGCGCGACTGCATCGACGAGGGCGCCGCCCGCGCCCGTGACCTCGGGCCGGTGCTGGGCTCCTACCACCCGATCGTGACCGAGAACGCCCGGCGCCTCTGCGCCGTCTCGGGCCAGGACGCCGTGTCGTTCCACATGTCGGGCACGGAGGCCGTGATGCAGGCCGTGCGCCTGGCGCAATACCACACCGGGCGGCCGCGCATCGTGCGCTTCTGCGGCTCGTATCACGGCTGGTGGGGCGACGTGCAGCCGGGCATCGGCAACCCCGTCGCGGCCGACCGCACGCTGACGCTCGCCGAGATGTCGGAGCGAACGCTGCGGGTGCTGGCGACGCGGCGCGACGTCGCCTGCGTGCTGGTCAATCCCGTCCAGGCGCTGCATCCCAACGCGCCGGCGCCGTCGGATTCGGCGCTGCTCGATTCGAGCCGCCCCTGCGGCTACGACCGCGCCGCCTACACCGACTGGCTGCACAGGCTCCGCGACGTTTGCACGAAAGCCGGCATCGCCCTGATCTTCGACGAGGTGTTCGTCGGCTTCCGGCTGGCGAGGGGCGGGGCGCAGGAATACTTCGGCGTGCGCGCCGACCTCGTCACCTACGGCAAGACGCTCGGCGGCGGCCTGCCGGTCGGCGTGCTCTGCGGCCGCGCGGAGCTGATGAAGCGCTACCGCGACGACCGTCCAGCCGATATCTGCTTCGCGCGCGGAACCTTCAACGCCCACCCCTACGTGATGGGGGCGATGGCGGCCTTCCTCGACAGGCTGGACGACCCGAAGTTCGCCACGCTCTACGCCGGTCTCGACGAGCGCTGGGACGCGCGGTGCGCCGCCTTCAACGCCGCGATGGAGGCGGCCGGCCTGCCGGTGCGCGCCGCCAACCTGCAGACGATCTGGACGGTGCGCTACCTCGTGCCGTCGCGCTTCAACTGGATGCTGCAGTTCTACCTCCGCGCTCACGGGTTGGCGCTGTCGTGGATCGGCACCGGCCGACTGATCTTCTCGCTCGACTGCAGCGACGAGGCATTCGCCTCCGTCAGCGAACGCTTCGTCGCGGCGGCGAGCGCGATGCAGGCCGACGGCTGGTGGGAGCCGGTGGCGGAGAGCAACAAGGCGCTGCGCCGCCGGATGCTGCGCGAGATGCTCGCCGCCCGCTGGCGGGGGCGGAGGGCGGCCGCGGCCTAGCCCATGCTGTCATCCCCCTCCCCGCAAGGGGAGGGAAGGCGCTGTCAGCAGGCCGTGCCCGGCACCCTCAATGCGCGGCGACGTGCGCCTCGACCTCCGCGCGCAGATCCTGGTCGATCAGCTCGCCGCGCAGCAGGGCGAGCGGTGCCCGCCAGTACAGCTTCACGTCGTGGAACGGGTCGGTGACGATCTTCGTCGCCCAGACGAGCCCGGTGCGCACGTCGCGCAGCACGAAGAGCTGGACGACGCGGAACAAGAGGCCGCCGACGCCGACGGCGAACCACAGGAGGCCGACGCGGCGCGCGACCTCGCCGAAGCCATGCGCAGGGGGCAACAGGTCGAACAGCGTCGGCGACGCGATGAAGAGCAGCGGCGAGGCCGCCCACACGCTCATCAGCACCACCTTGCGGAACAGGTTGTAGCCGACCTTGATCTCCTCCTTGTGGTCGTGGGTGGCGCCGTTGACGTGGTCGTAGCCCTTCGGCTCGAAGAAGAAGTGGCCGGCCTGGCGGCTCGTCATCGACACGAGCCAGGCGATCTCGGCCGCCACCGCAGGGCTCACCGCCGCGGTGACGTAGGCGGTGAGGAAGCTCACGGCGCTGAGCAGGTGCAGCGACTGGTTGATCCGGCTGTGATGGTAGAAGCGATGGTCGTCCCAGCGCTGCGTGCGCAGGTCCTCGAGGAAGCCTGCCGTCATCGCGGTTGCGGTCATTCGTTGCGACTCCTAGGAGTTGGAACCCGGTCGGCAGCCGCGCCGCCTCGCAGGGGTTTGGAGCGCGCCGGCGGCCGGGCCGCCCCGGTCGCTCGCTCGCTCAGTGGCCGGGCTTGCTCATGCGGATCAGCGAGAAGTGCCCGAGCGGCGGCAGGGCGCGGCGCTCGACGATGGCGACGCCTGCGCGCTCTGCCCAGGCGACGTAGCGCTCGAAGGGGAACTCGGTGCGCCATCCCAGCCGGTTCACCAGCGGCATCAGCGCGTGCTCGATGTGGCCGCGCAAACCCTTGTCCGCGCCGATGCGGCTCGTCAGCACGATCTCGCCGCCGGGCTTCAGCACGCGCTTGAACTCGTCCAGCGCCGCTTCGGGGTCGGGCACGGCGGTGACGACGTATTGCGCGACGATCACGTCGAACGAGTCGTCGGGATAGTCGAGCCGCTCGGCGTCCATCACCGACAGGGCCTCGACATTGCCGAGGCCGAGACGGCGGACGCGCTCGCGCGCCTTCTCCAGCATGGGGTCGGAGATGTCGATGCCGACGAGCCGGGTCGAGCGCTTGTAGGCCGGCAGCGACAGGCCGGTGCCGACGCCGACCTCGAGGATGCGTCCGCCGATGCGGTCGGCGACCTCCACGGCGGCCGAGCGGCCGCGGGCGAACACCTTGCCGAAGACGAGGTCGTAGATCGGCGCCCAACGGCCGTAGGCCCTGGCGACGCCGCTCGTATCGAGGTCGCCTCCGTTGATGC
>CALMRL010000387.1 GCA_937873345.1 uncultured Beijerinckiaceae bacterium
TCGACGATCGGCGTCGCCGAGGTTCCACTCGACTCCGCCGTCGAGGTGGAGGCGCTGTTCGCCGTCGCGGGCTGACGGGCGAGCGATGCGCGACGCCCTGCGAGCCGCCTTCGCCCGGCCGATCGCCCATCGCGGCCTGCACGCGGCAGGCGGCCCAGTGGAGAACACGCTCGCCGCCGCCGCCGCGGCACTCGATGCGGGCTACGGCATCGAGTGCGATGTGCAGCTCTCGCGGGACGGCCGCGCGATGGTGTTCCACGACGAACGACTCGACAGGCTGACCGGCATCGACGCCTCGCTTGCCGAACTCGATGCCGCAGCGCTGAACCGCGTCCGTCTCGCCGACGGCAGCGCCGTGCCGACGCTCGCCGCGCTGCTGGCGATGGTGGCCGGGCAGGTGCCGCTGGTGATCGAGATCAAGGGTGACGACGAGCGCCTCGCCGATGCCGTGCTTGCCGATGTCCGCGACTACGAGGGTCCGTTGGCGCTGGAAGGCTTCGAGCCGGCGGTCGTCGCCCGATGCACCGCCGCCGCCGTCCCGGTCGGCCTGGTCGGCCCGCTACGGCTCGGCGACAGCCTCGCCGCGGTCACGCGCCTGCCCCGCTGCGATTTCCTGTCCTGGTCGGTGGATCGGCTCGCGGCAGCGGTGGAGCGCCACCCGAACCTGCCGCTGACTGCCTGGACGGTGCGGACGCCGGAGCAGCATGCCAGGGCCGGAGCGCTGGGCGCGCAGATCGTCTTCGAGGGGATACGGCCTTAACCATGTCGCACCAAGACGATCGCGGCTGCAAACCTTCGGCAAGGCTCGCCGCTTATCTCGTGGCGAGCGCGAGGGTGGATGCGATGCTACGGTTGATGTTTGCGGCGGTCGTCATCGGTGCGTTGCCGGCCTCGGCCTCGGCCGACTCCTACATCGAGTATCCCGCTCCGGAGGCCTATCCGCTCCAGCGCTCCACGCTGACGCCTGAGGCGGTCGTCATCCCGCCCTACGACCAAGCCTTCCGCGTGCGGGTCTATACCACGCCTCCGCGGCAGCCCTTCTACAACTTGCCGCCTTACGCGGTGATCACGCCGTACTGAAAGGGTTCAGACCCGCAGCTCGGCCGCCGGCGGCTTCGCGCGCTTCATCTCACGGCCGCGGCGCGTCGCGCAGGGTGCCGGGGACGCCTCGCTCTCCATGCGGACGTAGCGGACGCCGGTGAAGAACAGGATGGCGGCGCTGTGGCCCGGCTCGACGGCGCGGGCCGGCGCTTTCTTGATCGGCAGCTCGACGAGATGTCCCAAGTTCCTGCTCCAGGTGCTCCGATCTTCGCGGCGGAGACGGGCTCATCTCGGCTCGCCCCGGTTAACAAAGCCTCACCCGGCGTGCTGTGTCGTGCGGCTGTTGCATAAACGCCGCTGAAAGCATCGCGACCGGTTCAAACCGGCAGCACCGCGACGCCGGCATCGCCGTCGCGGCTCTCCACCTCGACGATCCACAGATCGCCATCGACGCCGATCGCGCGGGCCAGCCGCACCTCGGCGTCGGCCGGATCGATCCACTCGCCGCGGTGCAGGCGCAGGAAACACCGGCCGTCCCCCTCCAGCATATCGCCCTCCGCCGCCGGTGCCGGCCCGAACAGCGCGACGCGTCCGTCGAGCCGGTCGAGCTTGACGTAGACCGCGCCGGCCTCGGCCGCTCCGCGCCGCCGGAGCACGGCGACCACGCGGTCGCGATTGACGCGGCGCAGGTAGGCGGCCACCCAGAAATCCGAACGCAGCCTCGTCA
>CALMRL010000388.1 GCA_937873345.1 uncultured Beijerinckiaceae bacterium
GGGAACAGCAGGGCGGCGACGGCGAGCGCGCAGCGCCGCAGCAGCGCGCCGGCGCCTCGGGGATCGAGCCGGAAGCTCGCCGCCATCGCGGGGAAGGCGGTGTTCATCACGGCGACCGTGACCAGCGAGAAGCGCCCGACGAGGTCGCTCGGCGTGGCGTAGTAGCCCGCCGCCGCCGCCGACAGCACCGAGGCGACGAGGAAGCGGTCGACGTAGGTCAAGATCGGCCAAGCGAGGTTCGACACCGTCATCCAGCCCCCCAACCGGCCGAGCGCGCGGGCCTCGCGCCGGTCCGCCCTGGCGCTCGCCAGCTCCGGCATCGCGTCGAGGCAGATGCGCCAGTAGCCCACCGTCATCGCGGCGCGGCACGCCACGAGCACGGCCATCGCCGCGACCAGGCTGTCGGCGAGATGCAGGACCAGGAGCGGCCCGAGATAGTAGGCGGCGAGGATCGGCATGTTGACGAGGTTGGCCGCCTTGAAGCGCTGGAAGGCGGAGATGACGCCCCACAGCGCCGCGTTGAGGATCACCAGCGGTACGGCGAGGCACAGCACCCAGAGGGCGTGCAGGATCTCGCCGCGCTCGGCCGGCGCGATCGCGAGGCCGTGGTCGACCCACAGCGGCGCCAGCGCGGCGAGCGCCACCGCCCCGGCGAGGCCGAGCAGCGTCAGCAGCACGAGGCCGGTGCGGGTGAGGGTGGCCGCTGCGGCGACCTCGCCGGTGGCGATGCGCTCGGCGAGCAGCTTGGTCAGCGCCCGGCCGATTCCGAAGTCGAAGATACCGAACAGGCCGATCAGCGACAGCGCCAGGGCGAACAGGCCCCAGCGCGTCGGCCCGAGCAGCTCGACCAGGAAGGGCGTCGCGGCGAGCGCCACAACCATCGGCCCGGCGCGGCCGGCGATGTTCCACAGCGCCGAGCGGGCGATCGTCGCGCCGGCCGTCAGGCGGCCGGGCTGCCCTTCGTTCCTCCGCCCTTCAGCCGTGCCGTCCGCAACGCTCACCCATCGCTCCCGCAGCTCGGCCCGCCGCCCCGGCGATCGCCGTCACCTTGGCGGCCGGCGGTTGAAGGGCCGTTAAGCGGAACCGGCGAAGGCGATCGATCCCGGAGCGGGGCAGATTACCCATCGGCAGTTACCCACACCTTAAACGCCTCGCCCGACTTCGACGCATCGGGCGGCACCGGATGGAAACGACTTCGTGCGCTGAGTGGCGGCAACGGGGGTTGCCTGATGCGGATCGCGATCGTTCACTACTGGCTCGTCGGCATGCGCGGCGGCGAAAAGGTGCTGGAGGAGCTGTGCCGCCTGTATCCGCAGGCGGTGATCTTCACCCACGTCTTCGATCCCGCGCGCACCAGCGAGCTGATCAAGCGCCACGAGATCCGCACGACCTTCATCGATCGCCTGCCGTTCGCCCGGCGGATGTACCAGCGCTACCTGCCGCTGATGCCGATGGCGTTGGAGGAGATCGACCTCACCGGCTTCGATCTGGTGATCTCCTCGGAGGCCGGGCCGGCGAAGGGCGTGATCACCCATCCCGACAGCCTGCACGTCTGCTACTGCCACTCGCCGATGCGCTACCTCTGGGACCAGTATCCCGTGTGACCATGCCGCGCCTGCGTGGCTGGGTCATGTCCTCGGCGGCGCGCGTCGATCGCTTCGTCGCCAATTCGAGCTTCGTGGCGCGGCGCATCGCGAAGAGCTGGCGTCGCGAGGCGACCGTGATCTTCCCGCCGGTCGACCTTGACGCCTTCTCGGTCGCGCCCGAGCCGGCGCGCGACTTCTACCTCGTCGCCGGCCAGCTCGTCCCCTACAAGCGGATCGACCTGGCGGTGGAGGCCTGCACCCGCCTCGGCCGGCGGCTGGTCGTCGTCGGCACCGGCGCGGACCCCGCGCCGCGGCGTCTGATCGCCGGGCCGCCGATCGAGTTCCGCGGCTGGACCGCCGACGATGAGTTGCGCCGCCTTTACGCCGACTGCCGCGCCCTGCTGTTCCCCGGCGAGGAGGATTTCGGCATCGTGCCGCTGGAGGCGATGGCCTCCGGCCGCCCGGTGATCGCCTTCCGCTCGGGCGGCGCCCTCGACACGGTGGTGGAGGGCGAGACCGGCTGCTTCTTCGCCCGGCAGACGGCGGCGGACCTCGCCGAGGCGATCGAGGACTTCGAGCACGCCGAATCGCACTTCGACCCGGCCGCGATCCGCGCCCACGCGCGGGGGTTCGGCCGCGACG
>CALMRL010000389.1 GCA_937873345.1 uncultured Beijerinckiaceae bacterium
TCCTGCATCTGCTCGGCGCGCGCGCGGTGGTTCGCGCCCGTAGCCGGCTTCGCCGTCGCGTTCACCCTGGCGTTCTACTGGACGTGTGAGACCGGCCATCCACCGCCCGCCCTCAGGAAGGTCGATGTGGGAGGGCGACAAGGCCGTGATGCTCGACGGGGCGCTCACACCCTACGGGCGGACGCTCTACGGCACGGATGCGGCCGTCGAGAACGGTGTGTTGGCCGGCGCCCTCGGCGCGGCTGTGGGCTCGGTGCTGTGGGCGTTGGCATATGCGGGGACGTTTGATCGCCGACGCGGTGGGCGCACATCACGGTGAGCGTGCGCCAGCAGGCTCGTGCGCGGCCAGGATGCGACACCTATGGCCTCGATGTCATGGACGTGCGTCATGGGTTGTCCGCTTGCAAGGCGTCGTACAGCAGGAACGGTGGAAATGGGCGCGGAGCCGTCCAGCCTCAATCCGTCGTAATCTGGCTGACTCCGGACTGGCAGCTTCGGATCACATGCTGAGAGAAGCAGCCCACCTCACCAGTAGCCTAGACCGCGCTGACGACGGCGTCGAAAAGGACATCGGCAACCGTGTCCATGACGTCGGCCGCTTCGCCACCTTCCTGAGACGCTCGCCAGACACCGCCACGGTGGAGGACCTGCGGCGCTTCCAGGTCGAGCAGCAGGAGACGGGTGTCCCGGTGCCGACGATGAGCACCTTCGCTTCGGCGCTGCGCTTCTTCTTCACGCACACGCTGGACCGACCCGATCTTGCCCGCAGGCTGGTCCGGCTGGCGCACCCGCGCAAGCTCCGCTAGCTGCCGGTGGTGCTGAGCCTCGACGAGGTCACGAGGCTGTTGAACGCGACCACCTATCTGTAGCACCAAAAAGCCGGCACTTCAGACACGAGCGAGGTTGCCGAGGCTTGGCTCCGCGCTACGACGCCCGCCCCGAAGCCTTCTCCAGCGCCCCATTGACATCGCCGGGCGTCAGAAGCTCGGGCAGCACGATGCCGCCTGGCGCACCGGGGCCGTAAACGACGTTGAAGGGGATGCCATAGCGGCCGTAGCTCGCGAGATAGGCACCGATCACCGGGTCGGGACGCGTCCAGTCGGCCTCCATCGGGATGGTCTGGCCGTTGATCTTCCTGGCGACCGCCTCCTGCGACAGCACGAAGCGCTTGTTGGCCTGACAGGTCAGGCACCAGTCCGCGGTGACGTCGACGAACACCGTCTTGCCCTGCGAGACCAACGAGCGGATGCGGTCGCGGTCGAAGCTCTTCCAGGCCACCGCGCCGCCACCGGACTCGTGCTTCTTCGCCTGCGCCTGGAGGATGTCGGGCAGCGCCACGGCGACGAGCCCGGCTATCACCACCACCGGCACGACGAGGCGGCGTCGCGGTTCGGGCAAGCGGTCGCGCAGAGTGACCAGCGCAACGACGGCGATGAGCAGCGCGGCGACGCCGGCCGCGCCAGCGATCCCGACCTGGGCGGCGAGGATGAACAGCAGCCACAGCGCCGTCAGCGCCAGCGGCACCGCCATCGCCTGCTTCAGCCACAGCATCCAGCGGCCGGGGCGCGGCATCCTGGTCGCGAGCCACGGCACGGCGGCGACCGCGAGGTAGGGAAGCGCGAGGCCGACGCCGAGCGCCAGGAAGATGCCGAGCATGACCACCGTGCCGCCGGTGAGGGCGAAGCCGACCGCCGTGCCGAGGAACGGCGCCGAGCAGGGCGTCGCCAGCAGGGTGGCGAAGGCGCCGGTGACGAAATGGCCGGCGAGGTTCTCGTCCGGTCCGGTGCGCGACGACGCCACCTTGGCGATGAAGCGCGGCAGCGGCACCTCGAAGAGGCCGGCGAGCGAGCAGGCGAACAGGGTGACAAGCAGCGTCATCGCGGCGATAAAGGCCGGCTCCTGGAACTGCAGGCCCCAGGCGATCGTGCGCCCGGCCGCCTTCACCGCGATCAGGGCGCCGGCGATGGCGAGGAACGAGACGATGATGCCCGCGGCGGTGGCGAGGAAGCCGGCGCGCACGGCGGCCGGTGCCCGCCCTCCCTGGCTGACCACCGAGATGAACTTGAGGCTCAGCACCGGCAGCACGCAGGGCATCAGGTTGAGGATCAGGCCGCCGAGCAGCGCCACGCCGAGCATGGCGACGAGGGAAGGACTCGCTTCCTCCCGGCCGATCGAAGCGCCCGGCGTCAGCTTCGCCGACTGCTCGAAGGCGCGGGCGCCATCGACGACCGTCAAGGTGACGTCGCGCCCAGCGAGGTGGGCGCCGACCGGCAGCTTGCGTGACAGGGGCACCAGGAAGCTCGCTTCGCGGCCGCCGTCCGAC
>CALMRL010000390.1 GCA_937873345.1 uncultured Beijerinckiaceae bacterium
GCACTCGAAGCGCTTCACGCCGCCTTCTCCCGTTCGCTCATGGCTTGCCCGGCCACCGTGCCGGCGGCCTTGGCCACCGCCTCGACGATGCCGGCGTAGGCGCCGCAGCGGCACAGGTTGCCGCTCATCCCCTCGCGGATGCGCTCGGGGTCGACGACCCCATTCTCGTCGAAGGCCCGGCCCTCGGCGATCAGGCCGACCGCGCTCATGATCTGGCCCGGCGTGCAGAAGCCGCACTGGAAGCCGTCGTGCTCGATGAAAGCCTCCTGCACGGGATGCAGGAGGCCGCCGCGCGCCAGCCCCTCGATGGTGGTGATGGAGGCGCCGTCGAGGCTCACGGCCAGCGCGAGGCAGCTGTTGATGCGCCGCCCATCGACGAGGACGGTGCAGGCGCCGCACTGCCCGCGGTCGCAGCCCTTCTTGGTGCCGGTGAGGTGCAGGCGCTCGCGCAACAGGTCGAGCAGGGTGACGCGGGGGTCGTCGAGCGAGATCGCGTGGGACTCGCCGTTGATCGTCAGTTGGATCGAGAAATCCATTCCATCATCCTGAGCAGGACCGAAGACACATTCCCCGCTCCGTTCGCTCCCGAACATAGGACGATTCCAGAGTGGCGCCAATTCGCTTCCGTCGCTGCGGCCGGGATCGGCGCTGATCGCAAGCCATCCTCCCCCGCTTGCGGCAGGGGGGAGATCGCTCGCGATCGGCGCTCAATCCCGCGCCGGCGCCTCCTGCCGCGCCTTCAGCGACTTGGGCGTGCGCTTGAAGCTCTCGCGGCGGCCGACCAGCGTGCGCAGGATGGACGGCGCGTTGGAGAGCGCCACGAAGACCATCGCCGGGGGCAGCAGCACCACGGTGGCGACGTAGCGCCACACGGGGCCGCGGCGCAGGCTGACGTAGGGCACCAGCGTCATCCCGAGCGCCACGGTCACCACCAGCGTCGCGACCAGCGCCAGCGCCGGCACGTAGGGGCGCACGTCGCCGTCGCGCAACGCGATGCAGGCGAGGAGCGACACCACGCCGACCGCCGCGCAGGGATAGAAGAGCTGCACGAAGATCAGGAAGCTCGCCGCGAGCTTTGTGCCGAAGCGCCAGGGCGCCCCCCAAATCCGGCGCAGCAGCTTGCGCGCGACCTCGACGAAGCCCGTCGACCAGCGCCGCTGCTGCACCCGCCAGTGCGACACCCGCTCCGGCACCAGGCCGGGCACGGCGGGCTCGTTGAGATAGAGGCCGCGCCAGCCGGCGAGGGCGACGCGGATCGCCAGGTCGAGGTCCTCGACGAGCGAGTCCGAGGACCAGCCCCCGGCCTCGCGGATCGCCTCGCGGCGCCACAGCCCGCCGGTGCCGTTGAACTGGAACAGCCACCCCGCGCGATAGCGCCCGGCCTGCTCCACGGTGAAATGCGCGTCGAGCATCATGCCCTGCACGCGGGTGAGGAGATTGGTGCGGTAGTTCGAGAACTCGCAGCGCGACTGCAGGAAGCCGGCGTCGGGGTCGGCGAGCAGCACCGGCACGATGTCGCGCAGCCAGTGCGCGGGGGGCCGGAAGTCGACGTCGAGCATGGCGATCAGCGGCTCGCTCGTCGCCGCCAGCCCTTCGGCGAGAGCGCCGGCCTTGAAGCCGGAGCGCCGCGTGCGGTGGCGGTGCTCGATGCGGTGGCCGGTGGCGCGGAGTTCGGCGGCCGCGGCGGCGACCATCGCGACGCTCTCGTCGGTGGAGTCGTCGAGAATCTGGACGCGCAGCCGGTCGCGCGGCCAGTCGAGGCGCGCGGCGCAGTGCAGCGCCTCGATCGCCACCTCGTGCTCGTTGAACACGGGGATCTGCAGCAGCACCGCCGGCAGATCGGCCTCGGGCAGGAAGGCGCGGGGGAGGTGGTTGCGCCAGTGCGGCGGCCCCAGCAGGTCGTAGAGCTTGATGCCGATCAGGGCGAGGAAGCCGGCGGCGACGATGACCAGCCCGGCGACGGAAAGGGTCAGGGCCGCCTCGCAGAGGCCGAGGAGCAGGCGGAGGGTCACGGGAGGGTCACGGGCAGCTGCGCCTGGGGAACGCCCTCGCCCTCGCCCATCACCGTGGCCGCTTCAGGGCGCGGACGGGGTTTCATCGCGGGAGCATGGTGGATACCCTGCCGTCGCGCGACGCAGCCGGCACCCGGGCGACCGGCTGGCGCCCCGGAAGGTCCGACCGCCATGTCCAAGCAAGCCGCGGTGCCGAAGGCCATGCAGCCGCGCTTCGAGGCGATCGCCGGCCTCACGGATGTCCTCTGCCGCGAGCACCTCGACGAGGATTACCGGCTGCTGGCGCGACGCATGACCGCCGCGCTGTGCCGCAAGCGCCCCAGCCCCCTGGCATCGGGCCAGCCCCGGACATGGGCCTGCGGCATCCTCCACGTGCTCGGCCAACTGAACTTCCTGACCGACCCCGCGACGCAGCCTTTCATGACGACGGCCGACCTGTGCGCGCGGCTCGGCGTCGGCCAGAGCACGGCGAGCGCCAAGGCGCGGATCATCTTCCAGCTCCTCGACGCCAACCGCCTCGACGTCGAGTGGATGCTCCCGAATCGGCTCGAGCATAGCCCTCTCGTCTGGATGCTGGAGGTCAACGGCCTGTTGGTCGACGTACGCGACATGCCGCGCGAGGTGCAGCAGATCGCCTTCGACCAGGGCCTGATCCCCTACGTCCCTGCCGATCGGGAGGGCGGCTCCGAGTAGGGAAGCGGGGACCGGAACGTCTTCAGACCCCCTTGGCCTTCGCCCGCTCCATCGCCTCGAGGATCAGCGCCTTGGCCTTCTCGGCGTCGCCGAAGCCCGTGACCTTCACCCATTTGCCGGGTTCGAGGTCCTTGTAGTGCTCGAAGAAATGGCGGACCTGCTCCAGCGTGATGTCGGGCAGGTCGGTGTAGTTCGTCACGCGCTCGTAGCGACGCGTCAGCTTCGCCGCGGGCACGGCGAGGATCTTCTCGTCGGAGCCGGCCTCGTCCTCCATCAGCAGCACGCCGACCGGGCGGCAGGCGATCACCGCGCCGGGCACGATCGCGCGGGTGTTGCAGACGACGACGTCGCAGGGGTCGCCGTCCTCCGACAGGGTGTGCGGGATGAAGCCGTAGTTCCCGGGGTAGCGCATCGAGGTGTAGAGGAAGCGGTCGACGACGAGCGCGCCCGAGTCCTTGTCCATCTCGTACTTGATCGGCTCGCCGCCGATCGGCACCTCGATGATGACGTTGACCTCGCCGGGCGGGTTCTTGCCGATCGAAAGCTTGGCGATGTTCATGGGGCCCCTCTCGCTTCTGTCGCGGGGTGCCTAGCAGAGCGGTCGCCGTGGGAAAAGCCGATGTTCGGCAGAGCCGTGAGGGCCGTCTCGCTCGAACGCCGAGCTTATTCGAACGCCGGCCCTACTCGAACGCGAAGGCGACGCGCGCGCGCATCTCCGAGCCGAAGCGCTCCTGCGCCTCGCGCACGAACTTGCCCCCCAGCCGGCGGTAGAAGGCCAAGGCCCGCTCGTTGTCGGCCAGCGCCCAGACGATCACCGAGCGGTAGCCGTGGTCGGTGAGGTCGTTGCGCGCGGCGTCGAACAGCCGGCGGCCGAAGCCGAGCCCCTGGAACTCGGGGGCGATGTAGAGCTCGAACACCTCCGCCCCGTAGGGCATCGAGGGCACGCGGTTGCGCCCGTAGGAGGCGTAGCCACCGATCGTCTCGTCGAAGTCGAGCACCACGAGCCGCGACTTGCGCACGATCGCGGAATGCCACCAGGCCGGCCCGCGCCGCGCGATCATCTTCTCCAGCTCGCGGCCGGGGATGATGCCGCGGTAGGCGTCGCGCCAGGCGGCGTCATGCACCTCCGCAATGCCCTGCGCGTCGTCTTCGCGGGCGTTGCGGATGGTGATGAGCGTCTCGACCATGGCCACGATGTTAGGCTCGCTTCGCGCCCGGCGGCAAGCGGATTTAAGGCTCGTTACGGATGGGTCGCAGCCCTCCCTGGGAAGGGTTCCCGGCGTACCCTTCAAGCCGTCCGTCCCGCGGATCGGGCCGGGCGCCCTCCAGCCCGTCCAGCGAGGGCCGCATGCCCCGGCTCGCCCTGGCGAGCAGCGCCAGCGCCACCGCCTGCAGGCTGACGAGGGTGACGAACCACGGCTCGGCCGTGGCGACGCCGAGCAGGGCCACGGTGAAAACGGCGACGAGGCCGCCGACCAGCGCCGGCGCCACCGC
>CALMRL010000391.1 GCA_937873345.1 uncultured Beijerinckiaceae bacterium
GCTACGGCGCGACCGCGGACGGCTGGCCGTTCCGCGAGGGGCGCTGCTTCCTCACCTTCCGCAGCGGCGCGACGACGATCGCCCCCGCCTGCATCGAAGCGGCGACGGACCGGCCCAACGTGCTTCTCATCGGCGATAGCCATGCCGCGCACCTGTGGAGCGGGCTCGCCCAGGCCTTCCCCGGCGTGAAGGTGCTCCAGGCCACCGCCTCGGGCTGCAAGCCGGTGATCGGTTCCGTCGGCGCCCTCCGCTGCACGGCGCTGATGACGGAGATGCTGGAGCGTTTCGTGCCGAGCCATCGCCCCGAGGCGGTGGTGCTCGCCGGGCTGTGGGACGAGGCCGACATCCCCGCCCTGCGGAGCACCGTCGAGACGCTGAGCCACGAGACCGGCCGCGTCGTGGTGATCGGCCCGATGCCGCGCTACGACCGGCCCGTCGCCGGGCTGATCGCCAGGGCGATGGAGCACGGCGATCTCGCCGCCGTCGCGGCGCACAGGCTGCCGGCGACGCGCGGGCTCGACCGGGCGATGGAGGAGGCGGTGGCGCCGTTCGCCACCTACGTCTCGCCTTATCGGCTGCTGTGCCCGAACGAGGCCTGCCGCCTCTTCGCCGGTCCGGCGGTCCCTTTGCAGTTCGACTACCACCACCTGACACCGCCCGGCAGCGCCGTGCTGGCGGAGTTGATTGCGCGCGCCGACCCAGACCTCTTTTCCCCTCAGCGATCGACGAGCAGTCGGTAGCCCAGCCCGCGCACGGTCTGCAGGAAGAGGGGGTTCGCCGGGTCGATCTCGATCTTGCGGCGCAGCCTGTTCACCTGCACGTCGATCGTGCGCTCGTTGGCGGCAGCGCCGGAGCCCGACAGGGTTTCGCGCGAGACCGTGCCACCGGCGTTCTGCGACAGCATCCGCAGCATCTCGCGCTCACGGTCGGTGATGCGCTGCACCTCGCCCTCGCGCTTCAGCTCCCCGCGCTCGATGTCGAAGGTGAAGGGGCCGAACTGCACCTCCTTGGGCAGGCCGTCGGCGACGGGTTGGCGGGCGCGGCGCAGGATCGAGGCGATGCGCAGCGACAGTTCGCGCGGCTCGAACGGCTTGCCGAGGTAGTCGTCGACGCCGATCTCGAAACCGAGCACGCGCTCCTCGAACTCGGTCTTGGCGGTGAGCATCAGGATCGGCACGCCGGCTGAGGCGGCGCCGTCGGCGCGCACGCGCGTCGCGAAGGAAAAACCGTCCTCGCCGGGCATCATCACGTCAAGCACCACGAGATCGAAGGCGATCGAGCGCATCGCGGTCGTCGCCTCGGCGGCGTTGCCGGCGGTGGTGATGCGATAACCCTCAGCGATGAGGTAGCGGCGCAGCAGCTCGCGGATGCGGCGGTCGTCGTCGACGATCAGGAGGTGCGCGGCGTCGTCCGCCGGAGCCTGCTGGAGCCCTTCCTCCGCCATCGTTCCCGGCCTCCCGCCCCGCTATGCCATCGGCTGCCATGCCATGAGCCGCCGCCGGCGTCGATCATCCTTCCGATGCCGCCACGCGGGAGGGCGGTGCCGGCGGGCTGGGCGAGGGCGCCGACCGTCCGAGTTCCGCGCCGAGGCTCGTGCTGCCTCGGTCCGGCAGCCTCGGCCGGCAGCGTCAGTCCGGAATGTCCTGCAGTCCGCCCGGCTCCCGCTCCGTCTCGCCGTTGCGGCCATGGCGAAAGGCGGAGAGGGCGGGATAGGTGGCGAGCCGCGCCCGCATCAGCGAACCCAAGGGGCGATGCGCGGCGAGGCTGTGCGTGGGGCTGAACGCCATCACATCGTCCATGTAGCGCTGCCGCGCCGTGCCGTAGGCATCCTGCGGCGGGAGGACGATGCGGGCGACGGCGACGTAGGGGCTCCTGCTCTCCGGCCACACCTTCGAGGCGTCCTCGACCGGCATCTCGTCGAGGTCGGTGGCGAGTTGCACCCTGATCTCGAACTCGGCGCCGCTCGCCTTGAGGTAGTCGACGACGGACCGGCGGAAGGCGTCGCGGTCCGAGCCGACATCGAGCCTGGTGCCGGCCTCGGCGACCAGCGCCGGCGTCACCGGGACGGCGGCGATCTTGGCAACATACGCGCCGTACCGCAGCGCCGCCTGGCTGTAGTAGGTGTCGGCGAGCGGCGGGATCGGCGGATGGCCGAAGAAGTCGAGGCTGCCGCTGGCGCCGCCGATCGCGGCATTGGTGACGCGCGCCACCGTCGACACGGCCTGCTTGAAGCCTTCCGACTTCTCGACGTTAGCCTCGATCTTCTTCATCGCCTTGGCGAAGGCGGCGGCGTCGGCCTGCGGGAAGGCCGGGCCGGTCGCCAGCACGAAATCCTGCGTCCCGGCCTGGTGGCCCGGCATCTTCTCGCCCTCGACGCCGAACACCTTGATCGCCATGCCGCGGTGCGTCGACACGGCGTCCGACAGCAGCTCGCCCGGCCCCACCGCCATGCGCACGGCGACGGCGTAGGTCGCGGGATGCGCGAACAGCCCCTGCCGCAGCGGTTCCGGCAGGCCGTCGAAGACCCGCAGCTCGCCCTTCATCAGCCCGTGGCTCTTGGCGTGCGAGGCGCGGACCGCGTGGTGGTAGCGGGCGGCGGTCATCTCGCTCTCATGCGTCATCGAGCCGATGATCGAGGCGATCGACTCCGCCTCGTCGGCAGGCACCTGCTCGATGTCGTCGCTGTAGCGGAGGTAGTGCGGCTGGTCGGGCAACGGCTCGCTCCTGCATCGCCGAAACGTCTCCAACAACCTGGGCCGGACGCTGTTCCCACCGGGTCATGGCGCGACCTTGCCGGACGCCATGCATGATCGGCCGCGGAGCAGGGCGTGGACATGGCGGCGCGAAGCCCAATATCAAACTCTCGTTTCGACTTCATCCGCGCCGGGCGCGACGGCCGATGCGGACTCGAGCGGAGACCCAGCGAACCCATGGCGACAAGCCCGATCCTGCAGCCAACCAAACTCGGCGACCTCGCCTTGAAGAACCGCGTCGTGATGGCGCCGCTGACCCGCTCGCGCTCGCCGAAGGACGGCGTACCGCCGCCCTTCGCAGCCGACTACTATGGGCAGAGGGCCGGCTGCGGCCTGATCGTCTCGGAAGCGACCAACATCTCTCCGCAGGGCGTCGGCTATGCCTATACGCCGGGCATCTGGTCGGATCAGCAGGTCGAGCGCTGGCGCGCGATCACCGGCACGGTGCACGCGAACGACGGCCTGATCTTTTTGCAGCTGTGGCACTGCGGGCGCATCTCGCACCCCGACGTGCAGCCGGGCGGCGCCACGCCCGTCTCCGCCTCGGCGATCAGACCCAAGGGCACCGCCTTCACCGAAACCGGCATGCAGGCGCACGTCACGCCCCGCGCCCTGGAGACCGACGAGATCCCCGGCATCGTCGAGGACTACCGCCGCGCCGCGGTCAACGCCAAGGCTGCCGGCTTCGACGGCGTCGAGGTGCACTCCGCCAACAACTATCTTCTCGAGCAATTCGTCCGCGACACCACCAACCATCGCACCGACCGATACGGCGGCTCGATCGAGAACCGGCTGCGCTTCCCTCTCGAGGTGGTGCGGGCGGTGACGGAGGTATGGGGCGGCGGCGGTCGCGTCGGCATCCGCCTGTCGCCGGCGACCAGCGCGCCAGGCGACACGCCGCTCGACTCCGACCCACGCGCGACCTACGGCGCCTACGTCGACGCGCTGGCCGCATTCGGCCTCCTCTACATCCACCTCATCGAGGGCGTGACGCAGCAGACCCGCGACACTCCCGATGGCGTCGATCGTGCCGACCTGCGACGCCGCTTCAAGGGCGCCTACATCGGCAACAACCAGATGACGCTGGCCCTCGCCGAGAAGGAGCTGGCGGCGGGGCACGCCGACCTGTTCTCCTTCGGCCGGCCCTACATCGCCAACCCCGACCTCGTCGACCGCCTCGCCACAGGAGCGCCGCTGGCGGAGGCTCCCAAGCCGTACTGGTACGGCGGCGGCGCCAACGGCTATTCCGACTGGCCCGGCATGCACGGTCCGGTCGATGTCCGGCGCTGAGGCACCGCCGCCGGCCCCGTCCGCCTTCACGACTTCGTAGGTCCGTGATGGACGTTTGCCTTTGCATACCGATGGCGTCGGGAGTGTAGTGGGGTGCGCGCTCGTCGATGGATCGGGCGCCGGTCCCGCGAGGGTTCAATGTCGCAGAACGTATTCAGGCAGGGCTTCGCGATCGGCCGTGCCGAGCGAAGCCGCCTGAAGCCGCATGGGTCGGGGATCGTGTGGTTCACCGGCCTCTCCGGCGCCGGCAAGACGACGCTCGCCGACCGTGTCGAGGCGCGGCTGAACCGGGCAGGCGTGCACACGGCGATGCTCGACGGCGACGACATGCGCCACGGGCTGAACGCCGACCTCGGTTTCGGGCCGGCGGACAGGAACGAGAACGTGCGCCGCGTCGCCGCCGTAGCGCGGCTGATGGCGGACGCCGGATTGATCGTGCTGTGCCCCCTGATCTCGCCGTTCCGCCGCGAGCGGGCGATGGCCCGCGCCGCGGCGGGTGACTGCGTCTTCCTCGAAGTCTTCGTCGACACACCGCTCGCGACCTGCATCGCGCGCGACCCGAAGGGCCTGTACCGGCGGGCCCTGGCGGGCGAACTCCGCGATTTCACGGGGCTCGACCAGCCCTACGAGGCCCCCGACGCGCCGGACGTGGCCGTCGGCCGCGACGGCGAGACGGTCGAGCGCTCCGTCGAGCACGTGACCGCCGCCCTGATCGCCGCCGGCCTCATCGAGGACGCCCGTCATGGCACCTGGCCCCCGTTCCGCGAGGCGTGAGCGAGCCGTCTGCGCGATGCCTGTGGACAGGCTCGTCGATGTTTGTTATCTGCCACGCCCTGTCGCCCCGCCGGGCCGCGACGGGCGCATAGCTCAGTTGGTAGAGCAGCTGACTCTTAATCAGCGGGTCCTTGGTTCGAGCCCAAGTGCGCCCACCACCTAAACCTTTCATATTGTAAGCGATTTTGGCCTGCTAAGCGTTACCTGGAGGTCGGCCGGCTGGCGTGGTGTCCATATGGTGTCCATGAGAGGGCACACCAGAAACGAACAGCGACCCCAGCAAAACGTTGGTAAAAAGACCAGCTACTCCGGCGGGACCCAAATCCTCCTATTCGTCTAACTCTTTGTTTGCGCTAGATAATCGACCAGTGCAGCGTACGATCGCGGCGTCGCTCACGTTCAAGAACACCGCCATGACCGCTCTCAGCCAGCTCAAGCTCGCCGCCGCGACCCCCACCCGGGACCGCACGCCCGTCGGCCGCGTTCGCCGCCGCCTCCTCGATGGCCTCGACCTGCAGATCGAGCTAGCCGCCGCCGCCGATGGCGCCGGCACGACGGTAAGCCGCACCCGCCAGCGTTGGGTGAAGAACGACACGGGCGGCAAGGATCTGCGCGATCTGCCGGTGCGGCTGCGGCGCTGGTGGTGGCGCGACGAGGCCGGTCGCGTCTACCTTGGGCTGCGCCACGGCGCCCGGCTGCTGGAGATCGCGCCGGGCAAGCGGGCCATCGACGTCGGGACGATGGGGGACCTGCCGGGACAGCTGCGGCTGCTGCGCGAGGCGGTGCAGACGGGCGAGCTCGATGCTGCTATCGGCACCGCCGTGAGCCCCCGCGAGGTGCCGAAGAAGGAGAAGGCGCCCGTCGCTGGGCGCAGCGCGTCGGCGAAGGCGCAGTAGCGCGCGCCCGGGACAATCGGGCCGCGCGTCGCGCTGGCACCTGCCGCCGCACCTGCGAGCGCAGGCCGTTGTTGGCGAGGTGCTGCTCGTTCGCCTTGCTGCGGTACGCCCGTGTCGGCCCACACGTC
>CALMRL010000392.1 GCA_937873345.1 uncultured Beijerinckiaceae bacterium
TAGAGCCGTTGCCGATCAGCCTGAATTGGCGGGGTGACATAGCGGATAGTTTTATGATTCGGTGATGTCTGGATCACGGAGAAGCACGATGGCGGCAGCCTTATCGCTGGATCTTCGCGAGCGGGTGGTCGCTGCCATTGAGGCGGGGACCTCCTGCCGACAAGCGGCGGCACGGTTTGGCGTGAGCAAGGCGAGCGCGATCCGCTGGCATGCCCGCTTCAGGGCGGACGGCGAGGTCGCCGCCAGGCCGATGGGCGGAGACCGGCACTCGCATCGTGTCGAGGGGCACGCGGCCCTGATCCTGCAAACTCTTGAGCAACGACCGCAGGCCTACCTGCGCGAGATTGCGGGCCGCGTTGCAGGACGATGGCGCCGCGGTAAGCCTGAGCGGGCTGTCGCGCTTCTTCCGGCGCCATGGCATCACCCGCAAAAGGGGGCGGTTCACGCCGCCGAGCAGGACCGCCCGGACGTGACGGCGGCACGGCTTGCCTGGTTCGACGCGCAACCCGACCTCGATCCCGAGCAGTTGGTGTTTCTCGACGAAACGGCGGCCGCCACCAACATGGCGCGCCGCCACGCCCGGTCCCCGCGCGGCCAGCGCTGCCGCATCGCGGTGCCCCACGGCCAAACTAAGACCACCACCGTCACCGCCGCCCTGCGCGCTTCGGGTCCGTTCGCCGTCGCTCTGGTGGACGGCGCCACCAACGGCATCCGTTTCCGCGCCTACGTCGCCGACACGCTCGCCCCGGCGCTCAAACCCGGCGACACGGTGGTTCTCGACAATCTCCCAGCGCACAAGGTCAGCGGCGTGCGCGAAGCGGTCGAGCGCGTCGGCGCACGGCTGCTCTACCTCCCGCCGTACTCGCCGGACTTCAACCCGATCGAGCAACTCTTCGCCAAGCTGAAAGCTCTTCTGCGAACGGCTGCCGCACGCACCGTGCCCGACCTCTGGGCCACCATCCACGAGGCCTTCACCCGCTTCACACCGGCCGAGTGCCGCAACTATCTCGCCGCATCCGGATACGATGCATACGACCCAAACTGAGTGGCAGCAGGTCTAGGGCGCAAAAAAGTGAAAGCGCCTTGATGCGGACGCATCCTGCGTCCACCTTAAGCGCAGGCGGCCGCAGCGACCGTGGATGTATCGGCACTGCTCGCGCGACGTGCCCCGCCTTCTGACTTCCGCCGATCACCCGAGTGCTTGCACTAAACGCGATCGGCGGATGTCAGCCGTTAAAGCGAGGCTTGCAGATTTGGCATGCTGCGCTTTCAGGTCCGGTCGGCATCATATCGCCGGGAAGTCGGGAGCCGACTTTGACGGCGCTGCGTCTTGCTCCCACGGCGTCAGCACGTTTTTTACCCATGCCTCAATGCGAGCGATCTCATCCTTCTCCAGCTTGTGGGTGAAGGCCGAAAGCGTTTTGCCGACCCCGTGCGTGTAGCCGCGCTTGTAGGTCTGCTCCCGTTCGGCATCCGTTTCTTGCTCGGTATCAGCTGACATGCGCTTGCCTCCTTGCTCTTCGCCAGTCATGTCACGGAAGGACGCGGGACTTGAGGCCGTCGTGAGAAGCTCCCATGTCTTGCAATGAGGCCATACCATGATCGAAAGTTGAGTATGCCGGCTTGAGAGCATAACGACGCCTGCTGCGCGACCAATGAGCTTCCGGCCTCAATCCCTGATGTTTGGACCCGCAAGCTGATCAAATTCGGACCTTGGCTCGACATTTGACGGATGCTTTGGCACGCGCCGCCTCATGCCGTACCAGCCTCGTCAGCGTGCGGCGGTTCTGCCGCTTCAAACAGGTCGGACGAGGCGGCTGCCATCGACGCGACCTACGTGAAGGCCCACCGCTCGGCACAGGGCGGCAAAGGGGTTCGCGCGTAGGCCATCGGCCCGTCGCGGGGCGGCCAGACGACCGAGATCCGCGCCCTCGTCGACGTGCTCAGCCCCGATGTCACGACATGCGAAGGGTTGGTCATAGTTCCAGATACGGTGCGGATACAGAGCCGGCGGGGACCAACGGTATCTAGCCCCGCGCTTCACCTATGAGCGGGCACGTCTGCAGGTCGCGCGCATGATCGATGCGTATGATGTTTTCGGCAGTGTCTACAGCGTCACCGATCGTGGCGCCGTCTTGGTAAGATCCGATAGCTACGTGCTCTGGAAGGCTGCGACGGCTCCGGAACGAGGAAGGCCGCCGATGGGTGACAGTCGAAGGAGTAAGCTTCAAGGCCGAGGACGCGAGAACTACTTTTTCTTTCCAATTTCGACGCTTTGTGTTTTCCCGCCAGGAGGATTGGCGGCAATGGTCTTTGCTTTCTCTTTCTTTGGTTTTTTTGCTTCCTTGTTGCCTTTCTGCTGTCCCTTTGCCATATTCACTCTCCTGTCTGGTTCGCTATCTATTAATTGCACGAAAGCTATATCATAGTTAACGTCGACTCCGATGCAATCCGCTCGCCTGCGGAGGACTTAAGGCGATACGTGTATTGACCATCTTGGCTCTGCGGCAGATGCCTGATGATGTCATAGAGGCCATCAGGACTCGGTTTTTGTATTGAAGTCTCCGAAAGAAGCTTCACACGTTGATTGAGGCTGAATTTGTGCGACATGGTTTTCACATCCGATAAAGGCACACGCTGCATCAAAGGAAGCGCGACTCTCCTGAAAACCTGCTCGCTTGACGCACGCGAGGAAATCAAGCGTTGACCGCAAACAACTACCACGCATCACTCGCAAGGTCAGCCCGCGCGACCATGTCTGCCTAAGCTCGCTGCCGATCAGCCGTTCCCTCAATCGATGAGGCACCTAGACGAAACGTAGTGAGGGTGATCGGCTCCCATGTGGTGGTCCGGGCGGAATGTTAGATCATGGTTGGTCTCGGCGCCACCACGAGCAGGGCTGGCGGAGCTGGTCGGGGTTGCGCAGCCAGCCCTGCGTCGATGCCGAGCAGATGGACTTCTGGCGCCGAGGGCTTGAGCCAATCGATCCGTGCGGCCGCACGGTGTTGCAGTATTGCCGCCAGCCCTCCACGAGGACCTGCGCGTCACGCAGTGGCGACGCGCGCGTACAGCACGTTGGTGTCGAGCTTGGCATGGCCGAACGGTTGGTGCACTGAAGCCATGACCGCCGCTGATGCCTGCCGGCTAAGCGGACTTGCGCAACTCGCTTCCTCAGGGTGCATGGCGCGCGGACAGGCCGCCATCGACGCTGAACACGACGCCGCTGGTATAGGCGGAGCGCGGCGACGCCAGGAACGCGATCAGGTCGGCGACCTCGCCCACCGTCGCTGCCCGTCCTAAAGGGAAGGCCGCAGCGCCCGCGCCGGCGCTTCTCTCCTTGAGAAGTCTCTCGATGCGCTCGGTCGCCACCGGTCCGGGGCTGACGCCCACCACCCTTATGGCATCGTCCAAGCTCCTGGCGCCGAGTGCCCGCGTGAATGCGACCAGGCTGGCGTTGCCGGTGCTGCCCGCGATGTAGTTCGGGTCGAAGAACTCCGCGCTCGCGCCGATGTTGTTGATGATGACGCCCCCGCCGTCGCGCTTCATCTTGGCGTAGAAGACGCGGCAAAGGTCGATGTAGCCGTAGACCTTGAGGTCCCAGGCCTGCCGCCAAGCGCCGACATTCACCGTCTGCAGATCGCCGCCCGGGATCGCGCCCGCATTGTTCACGAGCACGTCGATGGCTTCGACAGAACCCAGTCGTTCGGGAGCGTCGGCTTGCGTGAGGTCCAGGGCCAGGATGTCCACTCTCGCGTGGAACTCGGATCGCAGCCGGTCCGCAACCGCCGCCAGCTTGGAGGTGACGTGACCGGCTGGCTTTGGACCGGGCTGATTGAGAGGATCAGCGAGGACCAA
>CALMRL010000393.1 GCA_937873345.1 uncultured Beijerinckiaceae bacterium
TTGAGCGCCCGTGGCTCCAGTTGCCCCGGCCGCGCCGGTGGCTCCGGCTGGGCCGGTCGCGCCAGCGGGGTCAGCGGGGCCGGAGGGGCGGGTGGGTCCCGTCGCGCCGGTGGCGCCCTTCCCGCCGGCGACCGCCAGCTGCGAGGTCGAGACCCCGGAACCGTTGTCGCCGACGCCGACGTAGAGCAGTCCCTCGACTTCGTTGGAGAAGAGCTGGCCGGACAGCAGCGTCGACGGCGCTCCCGAGGCGCCCGTGCTCCGGCGCAGCTGCTGCATGGGTAGCGGTTGTTTGGCCATGCCGGGCTCCTATCAGGCAGTGCCGGAGTCGATGCCGCTGTAGGGCGCCTGGTAGTCGGTGCCCGCCACCGCGGCGACCAGGCCGGTGCCTGCCGAGTTCATCTTGAACAGGGAGCCGGCGGCGACGCCGCTGAAGCCGTTGATCGAGAGCGAGTTGCCCGACATCGTCAGGCCGCCCGTCGCCGGCGTCAGCAGCTGCGTCGCCGAGTTGAGTTCGGTGAAGGGGATCGCCGTGGTGCCGACCGTCACCGCGCCGCCGGGGTTGCACAGCCAGATCGAGTTGGCGTTGGCCTGACCCGCCCCGCCGACCGGGACCAGGGCGCCGGAGAACTCGCCCGCGGCGTTCATCGTGGCGCTTCGGGTGAGGACGAAGGGCGTCGAGCCCGATCCGGTGGCCGTGACGACGTAGAGGCCGTTGACGGGCGCGTTGGAGCCGGTCTCGTTCTTCACCAGCAGGAGGTCGCCGGCGGCCGGCGTGTAGCCGGTGTCGATCGCCCCGAGCGCGCCATTCGCGTTCCCGGTCAGCGTTGCGCCGGCGCCGGACTGCCCGTTGGCATAGGTGTAGGCCGGCAGCGCCGCGGTGGTGGCGCCGGCCGCGGTGGGCTTGGTCTGCCAGCCCTGCATCAGCGAGGACAGCGCCTGCTGCACGAAGGCGGTGTTGGCGACGAGGGCCGAATTGTTGCCGGCGGCCGCGGTCGGCACGGTGACGTTGCCGGTGAAGGCAGAGCCGGCGAGGGCGGCGTAGCCCTGCAGTGCCGCGGCGATCTGGCCGAAGGCGGCGGCATCGGATGCGGCCGCGCCATTCGGCACGGTGAGGCCGCCGCTGAAGTTCTTCTTGCCGACGACGAGCTGGGCAGAGGCGAGGTCGAGGAAGGCGCCGACGCCGGCGATCTTCAGCTGCGCGGTGGAGGTGATCTGGTTGTTGGCGTTCAGCGGGCCGGCGCCGATGCCGATGTAGAGGATGTTCTCCCCCTCGTTGTGGAAGAACTGGCCGGCGAGCAGCGTCGATGGGGCACCGGTCGCGACGCCGGCGAGCCGTCGCAGGATCTGGACGGCGGACTGGATGATCGGGGGCGCCATGCGCTGTGCTCCTATGCGTAGCCGAGGTCGGTGATGACGGTGGGCGCGGCTCGCGACGAGCGCCTCGATCTCCGCGGTGGTCAGCGTGCCGACGTCGTGCGCGCCGATCGTCACGGCCGGTCCGGCGATGCCGTTGATGGACGTCACGGCAGCGTCCGCCGCCGGCTGCGCGACCGGCGCGGCGGCGCCAGCGGGCGAGGGGGTGATGACCGTCACCACGGTCTCGGCCACGAGCGCCTTGATCCACCATTCCGATGCGGCGAGATGCGTCGGCGCGGAGCCGACGGTGGCGGCGACGATCGTGCCGCTCAGGTCGCTCCGGTCCGGGCAGCGGTCGGTTTCCTGGAGGACGACGGACCCGGTGAGGACCTGCACGTCGAAGGGTCCCTTGCCGAGGTCCTGCCACGTCGCATTCGGTCGAAGCTGCGTGCTGGCCATGCTGTCAGGCGTCCCGGCGTTGCGGAGAAAGGGCGCCGATCAGCGCAACCGCACCGGCGGTGCCGCGCCGACGCGATGGTGGGCGATGGCGATCAGGAAGGCCGCGAAGATGCCGAGGGCGACCACGGCGCCGCCCGTCACCCAGCGGCGCTTCGGCATCCTCCCCGCGGCGGCGCCCGGCGCCCAGAGGTGCAGGAGATGGCCGACGATCGCGTGGAACAGGACCAGGGTCAGCCAATCGGTGTTGTAGACTTCGGGGAGAGCGAGGTCGCGCGCGACGTAGCTCAGGCCCCGCTGGCCGAAGACGGACAGTGAGATGAACCAGATGCCGGCGGCGAGAAGGTCGCCGCGCGAGGGCGACCGGGCCAGCATCGCCGTGCCGAGCACCGGGGCGTAGGCCACGCAGACGCCCGCGGAGGCCGACATCGCGATGCCGTTGAGCAGCAGGATCAACGTCGGGGCATCCATCACCAGGGCGAGGATCGCGTAGAGCAGCAGCGCGCCGGCGAGGACGCGGGCCAGCCCGCCCTGGGCGAGCGCGGCGGGACGGATCATCGGGCCTGTTCCATCTTCTCGAGGACTTCGGCGATGGCGCTTCGCAGGTCGCCGTCGATGGTGGCCTGCGTCTGCGCGGCCTGTCGCTCATGGGCCGAGACGGCGGCGTCGAGCTCCCGGCGGATCGGGTCGTCGGGCACGTGCGACGACGGCACCGGGCGAAACAGATTGGCGAGGATCTGGGGCATGAAGCGCATCACCGGCTCTCCGGCTGCTGGAGCGAGGGCGGCACCGTCGCTTCGAGGCCCGCGCCCTTCCGCAACACGTAGGCGACTTCGGCGTCCGCTTCGGATCGCCTCGCCATCGTCGCCCGACTCCCCTCCGCCACCCGGATCATCGTCTGGGCATCCTGGACGCGCTGCTCCTGCAGGCGGCTCACCTCGCGCCGCAGCCCCTTGTTCTCCCGTCGGGTCGAGAGCAGCAGCCAGACGAGCAGCGTCACGACGATCGCCAGCGACCCCCAGGTCTTGATCGCTTCCTGCCCGAGCTGCGTCAGGAAGGTCGACAGGCTGGTCCAAAGGTCCGCCATCGGCGCTCACCCGACGCTCGCGGCGCGCCCGATCGCGTCGCCCGCGAAGAGGAGGCACTGCGGGGTGACGTGGCGGGCGGCGGCGGCGAGAGCGCCCGGACGCATGCCGGC
>CALMRL010000394.1 GCA_937873345.1 uncultured Beijerinckiaceae bacterium
AGCGACACGTCCACGACCTCCCGGTGTGAGGTGAACGGGAACACGTAGTCGGTTACCACGTGCTTTCCCACGAGCATCCGCGCCACCACGTCGTATGACCAGGGCGCCATGCTGGAGATCTTGCGGATTCCGACTGAAGCCGGCCACTGATTCCGACATGAAGCCGGCCACCGTTCCGAGATGAAGCCGGCCACCCTGATCCGGCAATAGCGTCCCCGCAGGTCAGCAACCGCGGCACCCTGCTTCGCCCACGCGAGGAGATCGGGATGCCGGCCAGGAGAGAGCTGACGATGCGACAGATCCGACACATGCTCCGGCTCGCCCGCGACGGGGTGAGCGCCCGCGAGATCGGCCGAACGCTCGGCATCGCGCGGTCCACCGTCCAGGACAACCTCGCCCGTGCGTCAGCGGCGGGCTTGGCTTGGCCAATCGATGAAGAGATCACCGACGCTGTCCTCGAACAACGCTTGTTCGACCGCGTCGGCGTGAAGCAAGGCGTGAGACGTCGCGTCGAGCCAGACTGGCCGTCGATGGTGCGCGAGATGCGCAGGCCCGGCGTCAACCTGATGGTGCTTTGGGAGGAGTACCGTGGGACGGAGCCAAGCGGATACGGTTACTCGCGCTTCTGTGATCTTTACAGGGAGTTCGAACGCCGCATCACGCCAGTGATGCGGCAACACCACGCCGCCGGCGACAAGGTGTTCGTCGACTATTCCGGCAAACGCGTGCCGATCGTCGATCCAACCACCGGCGTGGTGAGACAGGCCGAGATCTTCGTGGCGGTGCTGGGCGCCTCCAGCCTCACCTACGCCGAGGCGACGTGGACCCAGGCGCTGCCGGACTGGATCGGCGCCCACGTGCGCCTGTTCGGCTTTCTGGGCGGCGTGCCGCGCCTCGTGGTGCCCGACAACCTCAAGAGCGGGGTCAACAAGGCGTCCTTCTAAGATCCGGAGATCAATCGCTCCTACGGCACCATGGCCGAGCACTACGGCATCGGCGTGCTGCCGGCGCGGCCGAGGAAGCCGCGCGACAAGGCCAAGGTGGAGAACGGCGTCCGCTTCGCCCAGAGCTACATTCTCGGGCGCCTGCGGGCCCGGACGTTCTTCTCGCTCGCCGAGTGCAACGCCGCCATCGCGGCCATGGTGGAGCGCATCAACGCCCATCCCATGCGCCGCCTCGGCACCACGCGCCGGGCGCTGTTCGAGGCCGTGGAGAGGGCCGCCCTGCTGCCCCTGCCGGCGACACCCTACGCCTTCGCCGAGTGGCGCCTGGCGCGGGTCAACCTCGACTACCACGTCGAGGCCGCCGGCTTCCTGTACTCGGTGCCCCACGCCCTGATCCGCGAGCAGGTGGACGTGCGCCTGACGGACCGAACCGTCGAGGTGTTCCACCGCGGCCAGCGCGTCGCCGCTCACGACCGGCGCTACGGCGGCGCCCGGCACGGCACCGATGCCGCGCACATGCCGAGCGCCCACCGCCGCTACGCGGAATGGACCCCGGCGCGCTTCGAGCGCTGGGGCCGGGAGATCGGCCCCGAAACCGAGGGCCTCGTCATCGCCATCCTGCACGGGCGCCCTCACCCCGAGCAAGGCTTCCGCACCTGCCTCGGCGTGCTGCGCCTGTATCGCGGGCTCACCCCGGCCAGGGCGGAGGCCGTCTCGACGCGGGCCACAGCCATTGGCGCTTTCACCTACAAGAGCATCGCTTCCATCATCGCCAACAATCTTGACAAGACAGCCCAGCAGACAGAGACGACGAAGATCATCGATCACCCGAACCTGCGCGGGGCAGGTTATTTCCACTGACAGGAGACTTGACGATGCTTGCTCATCCCACACTCGAACTTCTACACGGCCTCGGCCTGCACGGCATGGCGCAGGGCTACAAGACCCTGGACGGGAACCCGGAAGCGCAGAGCCTGACGCATGCCGAGTGGCTCGGCATCATCCTGGAGCACGAGAAGACCCTGCGTGAGCAGAAGCGCTTCGAGACCCGCGCCCGCGCCGCCCACCTGCGCCATCCGGCCAGCGTCGAGGACGTCGACTACCGTGCCCACCGCGGCCTCGACCGCGCCCTGTTCCTCAAGCTGTCCGGCTGCGACTGGATCCGCACCCGGCGCAACCTGGTGATCACCGGACCATGCGGTGTCGGCAAAAGCTGGCTCGCCTGCGCGCTCGGCCAAAAGGCCTGCCGGGAGGACCTGTCGGTCCTGTACTATCGCGTGCCGCGCCTCTTCGCGGCGCTCGGCCTGGCGCGGGGTGACGGCCGCTATGCCAAGCTGCTCAAGCAGCTCGCCCGCGCCAAGCTGCTGATCCTCGACGACTGGGGCCCCGAGCCCCTCAGCGCCGAGCAGGCGCGCGACCTGCTCGAGATCGTGGAGGACCGCTACGACGCCGGCTCGGTGCTGATCACCAGCCAGGTGCCGGTCGACCGTTGGTACGAGATGATCGCCATCCCGACCCTGGCCGATGCCGTGCTCGACCGCCTGGTCCACAACGCCTACCGGATCGAGCTGTCCGGTGACAGCCTGCGCAAGCATCGGCCTGCCGACCAGCCGGCTTGACCCGGAACACCCCTCGAACGATCTACAACCCTGACCCGCGGGACGCCGCCGTCGTGGCCGGCTTCAGATCGGAACGGTGGCCGGCTTGAAATCGGAATACCCGGCCGGCTTCGTCGGAATCTGCAAGATCTTCTCCGGAGGACCGCCGTCGATCCTCATGGTCATCGCGAACTGCTCGGGT
>CALMRL010000395.1:0-6059 GCA_937873345.1 uncultured Beijerinckiaceae bacterium
CCCTCCGTGCCGTCCTGCCGCTCGGCTCTCCGGCCTACGCGCGCATCGAGCCCTGGCTGAACCGGCTGCCGGCGGAGGCCGCGCGCCTGCCGCTCGGCGTCACAGTCGGGGCGCCGCCGTACAAGGGGCCGGACGAGAGGATGTTATCCTTCCTCGCCGCCGCCGAGCGGGCGGCGCCCTCGATCGCGACCGTGCGGCACGCCCTCGACGAGGCGAAGGCCGGCGACGTCGGGCGCGCGGTCACCGACGCCGCGGCTCTCGTCCTGACGCCGCGCGAGGCCGGCGTCCTCGAGATGTCGAGGCTGTTCCTGCGCGCCTTGCCCGCCGGCGACCTCCCGGGCTACGGCGGCTGGATCAGCCCGTCCGCCGCAAGCGCAGAGGGGGATTCCACCGCCGAGGCCCGCGGCGGCCTGCTGGTGGCGATCGAGAGTGTGGCGCTCGGTCGCGGCGACCTCGCGGGGGCGCGGCAGGCCTTCGACGCCGCCTCGGCGACGCCGCTGCTGCGGGGGCTCGCTGCGGCGGTGCTCGCCGAGGGCGAGGTGCGGGCCGGCCTGCCACGGCAGGCGATGGCGAGACTGTCGCTGATAGACTTGCCCTCCGCCCGCTTCGGCCTTCTCTGCGCCCTGGTCGCGGTCAAGCCGTGGCAGAACATCGAGCAGCGATGATTGTTGATCTCCGAGCCCGGATGGGCTAGCGCTGAGGACAGTTCGGGATCGAAGCCTTGCGTCGTGTCCTCATCGTACCCTCCGCGCCGTCCACGGGACGAGGCTGACGCCTCGCTGATCCCGCTGCCGGCGCATACATCAGGCCCTCAGGGGCCTTTTTTATTGCCCGCGCCTCCCCCTGTCGCCTCTCCCGCTCGAAGCGGCGACCAACACGCGAAGAGCCCGCCATGTCAGCCTCCCCGATCCCCGCCGCCCAGGGTGCCAAGCAGGTCACCGGCGCCCCTCAGATGACTGGGGCGCAGATGGTCCTGCAGGTGCTGCGCGAGCAGGGCGTGACCACGCTGTTCGGCTATCCCGGCGGCGCGGTGCTGCCGATCTACGACCAGCTCTACGGCCAGGGCGACATCCGCCACGTGCTGGTGCGCCACGAGCAGGGCGCGGCGCACGCCGCCGAGGGCTACGCCCGCTCGTCGGGCAAGGTGGGCGTGCTGCTCGTCACCTCGGGGCCGGGCGCCACCAATGCCGTCACCGGCCTCACCGACGCCCTGCTCGACTCGATCCCGCTGGTCTGCATCACGGGGCAGGTGCCGAGCCACCTGATCGGCTCCGACGCCTTCCAGGAGTGCGACACGGTGGGCATCACCCGGCACTGCACCAAGCACAACTACCTCGTCCGCTCGGTCGAGGACCTCGCGCGCACGCTGCACGAGGCCTTCTACGTCGCCGCCTCGGGGCGCCCCGGCCCGGTGGTGGTCGACATCCCCAAGGACGTGCAGTTCGCCCGCGGCACCTATGTCACCAAGCGTTCGGTGCCCGAGCACAAGACGTATCGCCCGCGGGTCGAGCCGGAGATAGCGCGCGTCGAGCAGGCGGTGGCGCTGATGGCGCAGGCGCGCCGGCCGGTTTTCTACACCGGCGGCGGCGTCATCAACTCGGGGCCGGAGGCGTCGAAGCTGCTGCGCGAGCTGGTGCAGCTCACCGGTTTCCCCATCACCTCGACGCTGATGGGGCTCGGCTCGTACCCCGCGTCCGGCCCGGCCTGGCTCGGCATGCTCGGCATGCACGGCACCTACGAGGCCAACCACGCGATGCACGACTGCGACGTGATGATCAACATCGGCGCGCGCTTCGACGACCGCATCACCGGGCGGCTGGACGCCTTCTCGCCGGACAGCGCCAAGATCCACGTCGACATCGACCCGACCTCGATCAACAAGACGGTGCGCGTCGCCGTGCCGGTGATCGGCGACTGCACGGAGGTGCTGCGCGCGATGCTCGACCTTTGGAAAGCGCGCGACCTCAAGGCCGACGCGAGCGCGCTCGCGGAGTGGTGGCGGGCGATCGACAAGTGGCGCGGGCGCAAGTCGCTGTCGTTCCGGCCCTCGACGGAGGTGATCAAGCCGCAGCACGCCGTGCGCCGCCTCCACGCGCTGACCAAGCACCGCGAGACCTACATCACCACTGAAGTCGGCCAGCACCAGATGTGGGCGGCGCAGCACTACGACTTCGAGGAGCCGAACCGCTGGATGACGAGCGGAGGGCTCGGCACGATGGGCTACGGCCTGCCGGCCGCGATCGGCACGCAGATGGCGCACCCCGACGCGCTGGTGATCGACATCGCCGGCGAGGGCTCGATCCTGATGAACATGCAAGAGATGTCGACCGCCCTGCAATACCGCTTGCCGGTCAAGGTGTTCATCCTCAACAACGAATACCTCGGCATGGTGCGCCAGTGGCAGGAGCTCTTGCACGGCAAGCGCTACTCCGAGTCGTACTCGCACTCGCTGCCCGACTTCGTGAAGCTCGCGGACGCCTACGGGGCGCTCGGCCTGCGCGTCTCCGACCCCGCCGACCTCGATGCGACGATCCAGGCGATGATTGACGAGCCGCGCGCGGTGATCGTCGACTGCGTCGTCTCCAAGGAGGAGAACTGCTACCCGATGATCCCGTCGGGCAAGGCGCACAACGAGATGCTGATGCCCGACGACTGGGACGTCGACCTCGACAGGGTGGTCGACGCCAAGGGCCGCGAACTGGTCTGACCCGCTTGAGCGAAGGGATGAGACGATGAACGCGCCGCTGTCCCCCTACACCGCGCCGCCGACGCCGCGGCCGGTGTCGAGCCACACCCTGTCGGTGCTGGTCGACAACGAGCCGGGCGTGCTGGCGCGGGTGGTCGGCATGTTCTCGGGGCGGGGCTACAACATCGCCTCGCTGACGGTGGCCGAGGTGGCGCACGCCGACCACGTCAGCCGCATCACCATCGTCACCGCCGGCACGCCCGAGGAGATCGAGCAGGTGACGCTGCAGCTCGACCGGCTGGTGCCGGTGCACTCCGTCACCGACCTGACGCTGCGCGGCGAGGCGGTGGAGCGCGAGCTGGCGATGATCAAGGTCGCCGGCCGCGGCGAGGACCGCCAGGAGGCGCTGCGCCTCGCCGAGGCTTTTCGCGCCCGCGTGGTGGACGCCTCCACCGCGAGTTTTGTCTTCGAGCTGACCGGGGCGGCGAGCAAGATCGACCACTTCGTCGAGCTGATGCGGCCGATCGGGCTCGTCGAGGTGTCGCGCACGGGGGTGGCGGCGATCGCGCGGGGGCCGGAGAAGACGCCGTAGCGTCGAATAACATTCAAATCAGAATTGATAAGAATTAGCCAAACAGTAGAATTTACTTATATAAATATGCGGCATCCGATCATGTGAAAACAACAAGGAAGTTTCGAATGAGCGGCGGAACTCCTCTCTGGGGTATCCATCTGGAGTGGAACGACTCGATGGGGCAGGCTGGCCCCATCGATATAGCAATCGGTTGGGAAATGCTCGGTGACCTCGCCCTACTTCCTGCCAAGCGGGAAGCTTTCAAGTTAAAGTTTAACAGCGTCTACCCGAATGAAAAACCAGCAGCGATACCTATCAAGGCCGGCATTCTTTATCGCTTTTCGAAAGAAATTCAGCGCGGCGATGTTGTCGTTTATCCATCGAAGTCTGATCGCATGGTCTGCATCGGCATCGTTGATGGCGACTACGCATTTCAGCCGTCGATCAGTAAGGCTTATCCTCACCGTCGATCGGTGGCTTGGAAGGCCAAGGTGCCGCGGGCACAAATTTCGCAGCCTGCTTTGTACGAAATCGGGTCCGCGCTCACTTTGTTTCAGATCAACAACAACGCAGACGAATTCCTGGCGATCTTGAAAGGAGATTCACTTCAAACAGCCGAATTAAATGACGTCGATGATGGTAGCGCGGCTGATCTCTCTACTCAAGCCGCGGAAAACGTCGAAGACTTTATCGTGAAAAAGTTGAATAATGGGATTACAGCGGAGCAATTTGAGCAGTTCGTCGCCGAAATCATTCGAAGCATGGGATACGTAGCCCGCGTATCGCGCTTTTCAAAAGACGGTGGCGTTGACATCATCGCGCATAAAGATCAGCTCGGTTTTGAGCCGCCAATAATCAAAGTGCAATGCAAGCAGACCCTATCAACCATCGGCGGCCCAACCGTCCAGCAGCTTCTCGGAGAGATTCAAGCCAACGAACATGCCCTATTCGTGACGTTAGGAACCTACTCGCCCGACGCATTTCGCATCGAGCGAGGCAAATCGAACTTGCGTCTTATAAGCGGCAGTGACTTAGTGCAGCTTATCCTGCAAAATTATGAGCGCTTCGACCCAAGATTCAAATGCCTTCTCCCTTTAACGCGAAGCTACGCGCCAAGCGCATTATCCACGGATGGTACTTGAGCTTAATCCAATATTCGGCGGACGAGATACCCTCAGCGTCTTCGCATTCGTCATCTGAATTCAAGCTATAGTTAGCATGCAAGCGATCCTCGCCAACCTCCCGGCCCTGCTCCTTTTCGCCTTCGTCTCGTCGATCACGCCCGGCCCCAACAACATCATGCTGATGGCGTCGGGGGCGAACTTCGGCTTCCGCCGCACGCTGCCGCACTACTTCGGCGTCGATGCCGGCTTCGGCGTGCTGGTCGCCAGCATCGGCCTCGGGCTGGCCGGGGTGCTGGCGCGGGCGCCGGCGCTGCTCGCCGTGCTCAAGGGGCTCGGCGCCGCCTACCTCCTCTACCTCGCCTGCGCATCGCCTGCTCGGCCGCGCCGCAGGCGGCGGAGGGCCGGCAGCGCGCCGAGCCGATGAGCTTTGTGCAGGCGGTGGCCTTCCAGTGGGTCAATCCCAAGGCCTGGCTCGGCGGGCTGACCGGGGTAGTGACCTTCGCCGTGCCGACGAGCTTCGTCGCCAGCGTTCTCGGCGTGGCGGCGGTGATGGCGCTGGTCAACCTGCCCTGCGCGGCGCTGTGGACCGGCTGCGGTACGGCATTGCGCGGCTGGCTCGCCCGCCCCGGCCGCCTCGCCGTATTCAACACCTGCATGGCGGCGCTGCTCGTCGCCTCGCTCTATCCCCTGCTGCGGACGTGATCGCGTTCGCGCCTTGGCTCAATCCGGTCAGAAGCCGTAGACGAGCTGCAGCTCCACCTGGTGACGCTCGAAGCCGTCGAGGTCGAGGCTCCTCGCGCCGAAGTCCGACGCCTGGATCGCCCAGGCGACCTTGGCGCTGAAATGCGGAGCGACGTCGTAGTACAGGCTCGGCCCCAGGAATAGCGCGTGCTCGACGAGGCCGCCCTGGATCAGGGTCTCGTGGCGGACCTCGGCGCCGAGGAAGAGTTTCGGCGACACCGCGTAGGTCGCGGCGGCGATGAGGGATACGTCGTTGGCTTGCGGCCCGAACGACCTCGGCTGCAGGGTCGGCGCGTAGACGACGTTGAACGCCACGTAGAGCTTCGACCTGACGACCTCCCTGTCGAACAGCACCGTGACCGGCAGCGTGGTGTTGCCGACCTTGGCGCCGGACGGCTGATCGAACTGGCGATAGGACGGGTTGAAGGAGAGGCTGAGACCGAAGGGATTGGACCTGTTGTCCACGAGGTTGCAGCGCGCTTCGCCGATGACGCCGCTGAAGGCGAAGGCGTGGCGATTGTCCAGGCCCTGGACGTCCTGGATGGCGTAGGCGTCGCTCAGCGTGCCGACCGAGAGCCGCAGGCGATCCGTGACGGTGGCGCGCAACGACGTCTCGGTTTCGATCGCGTTGTAGCTGCCGACCTTGCCGAAGCTGCCGATCGTGATGGCCTCGATCTCGCGCTCGCCCTTGTCGCCGATCGACGACCCCTCCGCGAAGCCGAAGATGTGCTCGGTGTCGAGGTCGTCCCCGCCCGTCTTCTCGCTCATCTCCTGGACGCCGGTCTCCTCGGCCACCGCCGCGCCCGGCGGGAGAGCGTGCACCAGAAACGCGACCAGCGCCGCCTCGCGCAGCCTTCGCGTCCGCCTCCCCCGCATCGTCGCGCCCTCGATCCTCGCGGCCATCCGCACCAGCACGCGGCCGGCGCCGTCTGGG
>CALMRL010000395.1:6069-9178 GCA_937873345.1 uncultured Beijerinckiaceae bacterium
CGGCCGCGCCTCATGCGTTGCACGCCGGCGCGAGGCCGATCACGCCGGACCGACCCCACCGCCCGCGCTCCGGCGTCGAGCGCGCCTCCGGCTGGCGCCGGCGCCACATCGCCATGCCGGCGGCGATGCCGGCGCGGGGAGCAGCGGAGACTCCGTGCGCCCCCTATCGGCGCGACGCCGCAGGCCCAGCTCCAGCTGGGGACGGCCACCGCCGGACGCTGGACAGGCGAACGCTCCGCGCCCCAGGGTCGCCGGCGGGGCGGCGTTGCCCCTTGGGACGGCGGGCCATGCGATGCTGAACGACTTCAAGGACTTCGTGATGCGCGGCAACGTCGTCGACCTCGCGGTCGCCGTCGTCATCGGCGCCGCCTTCGGCGCCATCGTGCAGTCGATGGTCAACGACCTGATCATGCCGATCGTCGGCGCGATCACCGGCGGCGTCGACTTCACGAACTATTTCACGCCGCTGTCGTCGAAGGTCACCGCGGGCGCCCTCGCCGAGGCGAAGAAGCAGGGCGCGGTGCTGGCCTGGGGCAACTTCCTGCAGGTGAGCGTGAACTTCCTGATCATCGCCGCCGTGCTGTTCCTGGTGGTCAGGGGGATGAACGCGATGAAGGCGCGCGTTGCCCCGCCGCAGGCCGCGACCGCCCCGGTGCGGCCCGCGCAGGAGGTGCTGCTGGAGGAGATCCGCGACCTGCTGGCCAGGGATGCGTCGAGGGGCGCGCCGGCGAGACAGGCCTGAGCGCAGGGGCGCGGGAACGCTTTACCTCGCCCCCATCCGGCCGCTAGAAGCAAAGCCTTCAACGTCAAGCCACGAGAAGGACAAGCACCGCCATGCGCGTGTACTACGACCGGGACGCCGACCTCAACCTGATCAAGGGCAAGGCGGTCTGCGTCGTGGGCTACGGCTCCCAGGGCCACGCCCACCTGCTCAACATGCGCGACAGCGGCGTCAAGGACATCGCCGTGGCGCTGCGTCCCGGCTCGGCGTCGGCGAAAAAGGCGGAGGCCGAGGGCATCCGCGTGATGGGCGTCGCCGACGCGGCGCGCTGGGCCGATCTCGTGATGATGCTCACCCCCGACGAACTGCAGGGCGACATCTACGCCGCCGAGCTCGCCGCCAACATGAAGCAGGGCGCGGCCCTCGCCTTCGCCCACGGCCTCAACATCCACTTCAACCTGATCGAGCCGCGCCCCGACCTCGACGTCCTGATGATCGCGCCCAAGGGCCCCGGCCACACCGTGCGCTCGGAGTACAGCAAAGGCGGCGGCGTGCCCTGCCTCGTCGCCATCGCGCAGGACGCCTCGGGCAACGCCCACGACCTCGCCCTGTCCTACGCCTCGGCGATCGGCGGCGGGCGCGCAGGTATCATCGAGACCACCTTCAAGGAGGAATGCGAGACCGACCTCTTCGGCGAGCAGGCGGTGCTGTGCGGCGGGCTGGTGGAGATGATCCGCGCCGGCTTCGAGACGCTGGTGGAGGCCGGCTACGCGCCGGAGATGGCGTACTTCGAGTGCCTGCACGAGGTGAAGCTGATCGTCGACCTCATCTACGAGGGCGGCATCGCCAACATGAACTACTCGATCTCGAACACCGCCGAGTTCGGCGAATACGTCACGGGCCCGCGCATCATCACGCCCGAGACCAAGGCCGAGATGAAGCGGGTGCTCGCCGACATCCAGTCCGGCAAGTTCACCCGCGACTGGATGCTGGAGAACAAGGTCAACCAGACCTCGTTCAAGGCGACGCGGGCAAGGAACAACGCCCATCAGATCGAGCAGGTCGGCGCGCAGCTGCGCGCAATGATGCCGTGGATCGGGGCGAACAAGCTGGTCGACAGGGACCGGAACTGAGCGAGGCTCAAGCCGGCGGGGCGGAAGGGTTCGCGCGGCTGCTGCAGGCCAGCCACCTCACGCTGACCGGCCGGACGTTGCATCCCGATGGCCTGCTGGATGCGGCCGGGCTGCAGGCCGCCCCGTTCTGCGTGCTGGCGCACGACGGCGGAACCGATCCGCGCTTCACCTACGCCAATGCGGTGGCGCTGCGCTGCTTCGGGTACGAGCAAGACGCCTTGATCGGCCTGCCGTCGCGGCTGTCGGCCGAGCCCGATGCGCGACCCGAGCGCGAGCGCCTGCTCGCCGCGGTCGCGCGCGACGGTTTCATCGAGGACTACAGCGGCATTCGCCGCGCCGCCTCCGGCCGGCGCTTTCGCATCGTCGGGGTGACGGTGTGGACCCTCGTCGACGAGAGGGGCGCGCGGCACGGCCAAGCGGCGGCCTTCGCCAAGACGGAGCCGGCCTGACGCCGTCATGGCGTCGCGCTGATGAGGGACGCCGGCCGCGGTCCGGCGATGAGTGCGCGCGTCGGGGGAGCCATGCGTCGATCGCTGAAGAAGACGGCCTTCGCGACGCTCGCCGCGGCGCTGTTGCTCGCCGGGGTCGCAGCGGCGCACGACGCACCCCTGCAGCCAGGGTCCGGCGACGTCGAGCTGCAGGACTTCCGCTTCGACGGCGGCGCCACCCTACCCTCCTTGAAGCTGCACTATCTCACGCTGGGCACGCCGCGGCGCGACGCCGCCGGCGCGATCGGCAACGCGATCGTCCTGCTGCACGGCACGACGGGCAACGCGGCGACCTTCCTGTAGCCGGGCTTCGCCGACGCGCTCTACGGCCCTGGCCAGCCGTTGGACACGTCGCGGTGGTTCCTCGTCATCCCCGACGGCATCGGCGCCGGCGGATCGTCGAAGCCGTCGGACGGGCTGCGCGCCCGCTTTCCTCGCTACGGCTACCGCGACCAGGTTCGGGCCGACCTCGCCCTCGTCGAGCGCATCGGCATCAGGCGGCCGCGGCTGGTGCTCGGCACCTCGATGGGCGGGATGCAGGCGTGGCTGTGGGCGGAGACGGCGCCGGCCGACGCCTTCGTCGCCGTCGCCGCGACGCCGGCGGCGATCACCGGCCGCAACGCCCTCTGGCGCGAGATGATCGCGCAGGCGATCCGCGCCGACCCCGACTGGCGCGGCGGCGACTATTCCGCGGACCACCCGCCGCGCGGCTTGGCCGAGGTCGCGATGCCGCTGTTCACCATCATGACGACCAACGCCGCCGTGAT
>CALMRL010000396.1 GCA_937873345.1 uncultured Beijerinckiaceae bacterium
CGATCGAGGCGTTCAGCGCCAGAAGGTGCGAACGCTCCGAAATGTCGTTGACGGTGGAGATGATCTCGCCGATCGCGCGGGTCTTGTCGGCGAGCTCGACGATGTTGGAAGAGACCGTCTCGGTCTGCTCGCGGATCAGGTCCATCGCCTTGACGGTGCCGCTGATCGCGGCGGTGCCGGCGCTGGTCGTCTGCGCGGTCGCCTGCGCCGCGGCGATCACCTCCTGGGCGCGGCGGCTGATCTGCTTGCCGGAGTGCGTGATCTCGTCGACCGTCGCGGCGGTCTCCTGGATCGCGGCGAGCTGCTCCTCGACGCCGGCGGCCTGCTGCTGCGTCGAGGCCCGGATCTCGTTGGCGGCGCTGTCGAGATCGGCCGTCGCCTCGCGGCTCTGGCGCGCGATGTCGCGCAGGCCCCCCACCATCTGGTTCAGGTGGCCACCGAGCCGCCCGATCTCGTCCCGCCCGGCGACGGCCTCGACCGTGAGTTCGCCGCCGCCGACCCGCTCCGCGAAGCGCTCGAAGTCGTCGAGGCGCTTGGTGATCGCGCGTCGCGTCACGATCGTCACGCCGATGCCGACGGCAATGGCCAGGACGAGCAGCCCGAGGACCGAGGTGAGGCTGCTGTCGTAGACGCGGCCGCCCTCCCTGAGGCCGGCGGCATCGACGAGCCGCAGCGTCTCGCGCATCATGGCGACGCCGTCGGTCACCCGCTTGCGATCGGCGATCACCACCGGTTCCTGCGCGATCATGCCGGCGCGCTCGCCAGCCTGGATCGCGTGGAACTGCGTTTCGACGTTCGCGCGGAGCTGGTTGAGGTCGGTCGCGGCCTGCTCGAGCTGCCCGGCCATCTTCCGCCACAGCGGCGTGCGCTCCGCCGCGATCTGAACGGCGATGTATCCCTGGACCTCGCTCTGCAGCACCGAGATGCCGTGCTGCGCAGCCGCAACCGTCCTGTTCCATTCTTCCAGGGTCGAGGCGTCCGCGGTGCCTTGCAGCACGATCTGCCGCACGGCGGCCGTACGCAGCTCGACCATGCGGGCCAGGAGCGATTGGATTTGGTCGAGCTCGTCGAGCGAGCCCATGTCGCGCTTGACGACCGCGTCGAGCGTGTCGCGGACGCGGCCGACCTGACTGACGGCATAGCCGCCGAGCAGAACCATCAGGACACCGATCGCGGCAAACCCGAGGATGATCCGTCTGGAGATCGTCACGCCGGTTCAGTCCTTCCCTTGTGTCCAAGCACCGCGACGAGGCGCTCGACCGCGATCAGTTCGACCCGCGCGCCATCGGCGGAGAACCGCGTCTGAGTCAAGCCTCCATCGGAGGCGATGTCGGCGACCTCGCTCGCCTCGACCGCTTCGTCGATCTGCAGCGCGAGGCGCGGCACGGCTCCGCGCAGCAGCAGGACGTGCACGTTCTTCGGGCGCGGGACGCCGAGGGCGGACGACGGATCAATCAGGTTGTAGACGAGGCCGCGCCTCACGATCAGGCCCGCCAAGCTGTCGGGGGCGGTGGGCACCCGCACCGGTGTCGTCGCCGGCATCACCTCGGCGACCGCGGCCATGGGAACGGCGAAGCGCTCGTCGCCGATCAGGCAGACGATGACGGCAAGTCCGGCCTCGCGGGGGACCAGCCGCTCGCGCGCGAGCCTGACGCGCCGCGCGAGGATGAGGCGAACCTCTTCCTCGCCGAGCCTCTCCGCGTCGATCGGCACGTCGCCTTCGGACAAGGTCGGGCTCATGCCGCGTCGATCGCGTTTAGGCGGGCTCGGATGGCCTCGCGCAGGTCGGCCGCGAGGCGGCCGTCACCCTCGACGACGGGATCGTCCGGCGGCGCGGCAGCGAGTGCGTTCGTCGCGTTGACCAGCGCATGCCGCGCGGCGCCCGTCCGACCCGCGTTCATAAGCATCTGTGCGAGGAGGTAGTGCGCCATGACGAAGGCGCCGTCGAGATAGAGCGCGCTGCGCAGCGCGCGCTCGGCGACGTCGCGGTCGCCGTGGCTGAGAGCGCAGACCGCATCGAGAAAGAAGAGCCGGGCGCTGTCATGGCCGCCGTCGCGCAACCGCGAGATCGCGGTTGCGGCCGCGGTGATCTCGCCGGCATCGAGCAGGCGGCGGACCTCGTCGATGTCCTGTGCATCGGTGTCCTGCTTGGCGGTGAACGTCGTCACCGGCTGCTCGGCCGTCGAGGACGCCGGCGGTACGGGCCTCGCTGCGACGGGAGCCGGGCGACGCACCGTCTGCTCCGGCGGGAGACCGGCCGGGAGCGGCGCCGCGGACACCGGAGCAGTATCGCGGCGGCGGTAGGCGACCACACCCCCCGCCTCGACACCGCTGAGGCTCGTTCCCATCGCGAGTCCGGCTTCGGCATGGCCGAGCATCAGCCAGCCGTCGGGCGCCAGCCGGTCGCCGATCGCCTCGACGAGCCGAGTCGCCCGGTCGGGATGAAAGTAGATCAGCATGTTGCGGCACAGGATCAGGTCGTAGTCGCTGAGTTGCAGCGGCACCGCCGAGCCATCGAGATCGAGGATGTTCAGCCGTTCGAAGCGCACCATGCCGCTGTAGGCAAGCCGCAGCCGCCAGCGGCCGTGTTGGCTGACGAACAGCCGCTCGCGTTCGGCCATCGGCATCGAACGCAGCGACCAGCCGCCGTAGCTGGCCTCGCGCGCGGTGGCGAGAGCGCGCTCGTCGATATCCGTGCCGAGGATCGAGACCTGCCACTCCGCCAGGGCCGGGCCGAGCAGGTCGCTTAGCACCACCGCGAGCGAGTAGGGTTCGGCGCCCGTCGAACAACCGGCGCTCCAGATCCGCAGCCGCTTCCGTGCACCCCGTGCCTCGATGAGCCCCGGCAGGATGGTGGAGCGCAGCGCCGCGAACTGTTCGGCGAAGCGGAAGAAAAAGGTCTCCTTGATGGTCAGCTCGCTTTCGAGCTGTCGCCATTCGCGATCAGCCAGCATGGGGTCGCCGAGACGCTGCAGGTAGTTTTCGGCCGCACCAATCCCGCTCGCCGCCATCCGTTGCGCGATCCGGTCGCCGAGCTGCTCGTCCTTGTCGGCGTAGTAGTGATGCCCGGTCCGCTCGACGATGAGTGTTTTCAGCGCCGCGAAGCACGGGTCGGCGAGCAGCGCGTCGATCCCGCGCGAACGGTCCGGGCTCATGCGTCCACCGCCCATTCGGTCCGGCGACGCCGAGCCTCGGCGGCGAAAGCGGCGAGCGCCTCGCCCTCGGCGGCATCGAGCAGCCGCGCCGGATCGATCACCCATCCGACAGCGCCCCCATGCGTGAAAAGCGCGGTCGCACAGCCGTTGAGCGTATCGCCGGCCGCGAGCGGCTCCAACGCGGAGGGGATCACGAACCCCTCGGCGCGATCGACCAGCAAGCCGGCCTGATGGCAGCCGACCTTTCCGACCCGGACGATGTGGGCATAAAGCGCCGGCGTCGCCTCCGCGCCGAGGCCGAGGAGGGCTCGAGCCGACAACACGGGGAGGATGCCGCCGGCCTCGGCGAAACCACAGAGAGACGCCGGCGCGGTGGGCGGTCGCCACAGCGGCAGCATCGGCAGGATCTGCAAAACCTCTGCGGCAGCGACGGCGATCAATCGGCCGGCGACCGTTGCCGCCAGCAGCTGTGCTCCGTGATTCGGATGTGCGCCGTTCATGGGTAGGGGATAAGCTGCAAACTTCTCGCTTGCTAATCCTCTCGATCGGCCCGGTTCAAAGCCAGCCGATCCCCGGCGCGGCATACGAGCGTTCCTCCCGTCTCCCTCCTGCTTCGCGGCAGGGGCGCCGGCGCTGGCCGGACCCGATCAGCGCGATGCGGCGCCGGGCAGGCAGCGTCGTCTTGGATCGCACAAACATCATAGGATGCGACGTCATAGGATCAGAACACGTCTGCCATGCCCCCGTCCGCCATCCCATACGGGCTCACGAGCGGGCGCAGGATTCCAGGACAGGCCACAGCAGTGCCGACAGCCAGGATTGGTCGATGAAACCTGCGATGCTTCGAGCCCGCACCGGGGTGGCGTGGCTGCATGCCGGGGCATTTCAGGGCGAGGGGTCGATCCATGAGCCAGCCCCGCTCATTTCGGGCCTGGACGCTATAAACCGTCGCCAGCGTGCCGCGGGCCCGAAGCTTACTCTTCGATCGCGAGCTTCAGCATGAGCGAGACCGGCGGCCATGATCAGCCCGGCGCAGGATTGGCAATCCTCGACGACCCGCGCACCAACAAGGGCACGGCCTTCACGGCCGAGGAGCGCGGGCGCCTGGGGTTGGAGGGTTTGCTGCCGCACGCGGTGGAGATCTTGGACCGGCAGGCGGAGCGCGTCCTCGGGTATCTTGATCAGAAGCCTTGCGAACTCGAGCGCTACATCTTCCCGGCGATCGGACTTGCCACCTACGCCGCCCGCCCGCTGCTGCGAGGCCTGGAACAGGCTCATCGACCAGCCCTGGAAAATCATGTCCATCGGCCTACGCGACTGAGCGCATGGATGAGGATCAGCGCACGTTGGTATCAGGCTGCCATGCCGGGTGCCGGTGCCCGGTAGACCTCGCTGCGGCTCATGATGGCCCAGATCGCCCGGGCCGTGCGGTTGGCCATCGCCACCGTGGCGAGCCGCAACGGCTTGCGGGCGAGCAGGACGTTGAGGCGCGGGTCGGCGGAGCCGGGATGGTGCTTGTTGCGCCGGATGAGCGACGTCATGCCGGTGGCCAGCAGGCGCCGCAAAGACTGGTCGCCCATCTTCGAAATGCTGCCGCGCCGCTCTTTGCCGCCGCTGGCCTTGTTCAGCGGCGTCAAACTCAGCCACGCCGCGAACGGCCGCCCGGAGCGGAACTGGCTGGGGTCCGTGACGGTGGCCGCCATCGCCGTGGCCCCAAGCAGGCCAACGCCGGGCACGGTGGCGATGCGCCGGGCGAGTTCGCTAGCCCGGTACCAGGCCAGGAGCTCGCGCTCCAGCTGCCGGATCCGGTCCTGAACGGCGATGGCCTGCTCGGCCAACGCGCCGACCACCTTGGCGACCAAGGCTGGCAGCTCGGGCGCGTCATCGGCCGCCGCACGTCGTGCGAACGCCAGGGCGTGCGTGATGCCCTTCGGCACGGCAATGCCGAGTTCGGCAGGCAGACTGCGGACCATGTTGACCGACTGCGTGCGCCGCCGCACGAGGAGGTCGCGGGTGCGATGCAGCGCCAGGGCGGCTTGCTGCTCGACCGATTTCACCGGCACGAAGCGCATGGCCGGCCGGGTCACCGCCTCGCAGATCGCCTCCGCGTCGGCGGCGTCGGTCTTGCCCCGTTTCACGTACGGCTTGACGTAGGCCGGCGGCATCAGCCGGACCTCGTGGCCGAGGCCGGCCAGCTCGCGCGCCTAGCCCATCTTATTCACCGGGCTGGATCGAGAGGGGTGGCGAGCGTAGCTTAG
>CALMRL010000397.1 GCA_937873345.1 uncultured Beijerinckiaceae bacterium
GCCCTCGCTGGTGCGCAAGAAGCTCGCGCTCTGGACAATACATGTGGTGCAGCCGTGAGAGACCGCTATCGCCCTTCTATTGTTGGCTAAAGCAGACGGTGACCGAGAGCCGCCTCTCCGCTCCAGAAAGCTTCGGCGGAAAGCGTGCAATCAGCCTATTGCCGTATACCCAGACTTGGCCGACAGCGGCACGTCCGCTTCAGAGCGCAAAACTGGAGCAAGCAGTCGATGATGTAAGTGGTCCTGAAACGGCCAGGCTACAGGATCGTGCCGCCTTGAGCGGCCTGGAGGGGCAGATCAGCGCGAGGCAAATCAGGCGGAGCACGAGGAGCGACAGGGCCACGGCGACGGTAATGCCAGCGTTGGCGCAAGCATTCGGGCGCACATCGACGTATAGTTCAAGCACTGTCATGGGGATGATTGTCAGGCAGGATGCAGCCAGCGTGACCGGACGCAGTCGCGTGCATGAACAGGTCGAGGGTGCGAGCAGGCGCCACCACGACGAAGCCGCCGAGGAAGCAAAACGCCAGTTCGCGCAGCGCCAAGAGGCCAGGGTGCGGGTGGTTGTCAACAGCGACGGTGGGCGCCACTGTACGAAAACGTACAGCAACCATCAGGCCGACAAGCGCTTCTTAACTGTGCTCTACATGGACATTCGTTGTGACGGTTACTTGTCGGAGGCCGTGGATTGATCTACGGGCAGATAAACACCGCTGCGAAACATCGAGGTAACCGAGATGCATGTTACCATCGAGAACGCCGAAGCTGCGATTGAGGGAGCTCGTGCCAAAGCCAAGAGCCTTTCCACGCAGATGTGCATCGCAATCGTGGACTCTGGCGCCAACCCCAAGGCGTTCACCCGGATGGATGACGCCTGGGTCGGCTCGATCGACATCGCGGTGAAGAAGGCGAAGACGGCGGTGTTCTTCGGCATGCCGACCGGCGCGATCGGCAAGCTCTCGCAGCCCGGAGGTTCGCTGTACGGGATCGAGCACTCCAACGAGGGCCTGATCACCTTCCCCGGCGGACTGCCCATCGTCGATGAGGATGGCGTGCTCGTCGGCGCGATCGGCGTCAGCGGGTCGTCGGTCGAGAACGACGAGGCTGTGGCGAAGGCGGGGGTCGATGTTCTGGGTGCTGCCGAACTGCCCGAGCATCCATGGCGCACCTGAGAGGGTTGTCAGCGTGCGAGCCGAGTTCGATCCGATACGGGTCGCCAAGATGCTTGGGTGTCACACCGCTTGCAGCCAGGGAACGCTGCACGCAAGCGTGTTCGGCGATCAGTTCGGGGCGAGTTGCCGTGCTGGCAGCGAAAAGTCTGCGCCGGCCTAGGTGGCAATCCTTCCCATCAATGATCGAGGAAACTACTGGCGGAAGATATATTCATCTCGGCTGCCTTCGCAGCGAAGGTGTTCGCCAAGGGATCGCAACTGTGCGCTCGATCGAGTTCGGCTTCGACGACTTTCCGAAACAGCGATGTCAAGAGTTCAAGCGTCTCACATTCGGGTCGGCATCAGCCCTGATGAGCGAAGGTGTCCGCCCCGGCCTGCGCACAGGCGATAGCGGCATGGTCGTGATCGGTGCAAACACCGATGGCGCCGATCAATCAAACCTCCCGCACCAACGGCAAGCCGCCGAGACGTTGCGAGAGACCGATGCCTTCATCGCCGACGGACGAAGGCCCCCATTGGCACGACGCTGGCGTTTTGCGAAGCGCGACCCGTGCTGACCGACGAAATTGCACGCCGCATTGCCTCATGACCGTCCATCGCATGCGTCTTGTCCATCTTGAGGAAGACGACGATGCGAGCTTGGGCGTTCGTGACGGCCACGCAGATGTCGGAGTTGGTGCGGGAGGCATACGTGATCGCTGCTCGGGCGATGCCGTCGGCGATTTCGAGGGACAATTCCATGGTAAGGTCCCAATCCGTTTGAAGTCGGTGTCGGCTGGACAGGGCAGGAGAAGCTCCCGGCGCCTTGTCGGGAATCCACACGCCTCCCGTGTTGAAGCGTCAAATCTCCTAACTCCGAGGTGCGTTCCGGGCGAGTGGCTCAGTTGCTCCCGATCATGGCACAGGCCGCGAATCGTTCAGGTCGTTCTCGAGGCGCTCCTCGTGCCGTCGCTCTGTCGTGTTCCGCTGTGCGTCAAACGGTTCGTCGCGCCTTGCGCTTGCAACATCCTTGACGGCGGAGGGAAGTCGAGAGGGCTCGTGCCGCTTTGGTTGCCCAGGAACCATGTGCAACCGAAGCTTCCGTTCGCGCTTGCGCTATTAACGTTTGATCGGAAAACAACGAGGACCCCTCGTGACGCACGATAGCAACGTCCCCTACATCGGCCGCGCAACCAGCCGCGTCGACGGACCTCTCAAGGTGACAGGCGGCGCCAAGTACGCGGCGGAATACGCTGCTCCCGGTTTGCTCCATGGCTACGTCGTGTCCGGCGCGATCGCGAAGGGGCGGATCACATCCATCGACGTCAGCGACGCCATGACGGTGCCCGGCGTGGTCGACGTGTTGACGCACGAGCACCGCGCCCGCACGGCATGGTTAAGCTACAACTACCAGGACATGATCGGCCCACCGGGCAAGCCCTTCCGACCCCTTTACGACGACAAGATCCAGTACAGTGGTCAGCCCGTGGCGCTGGTCGTGGCGGAAAGCTTCGAAGCGTCCCGTGCCGCGGCGGCGCTGGTTAGGGTGTCCTACAAGAGCGAGGAGCACATCACCGACCTCGAGGCGGTGAAGGGCCAGTCCTATGTGCCGCCGAAGCGCCGGTCTGGGATCGCGCCACCCCCGAAGCCGCGAGGCGATGCTGACGACGCTTTCGACGCGGCGCCGGTGAAGGTCAAGCAGCAGTACCGCGTTCCGGTCGAGCATCATAACCCGATGGAACCGTTCGCGACCACGGTGGTGCGCGAGCAGGACGGCGGCCTCACGATCTACGACAAGACGCAGGGTTCGCAGAACAATCAGGCTTACATCTGCAGCATCTTCGGGCTGAGCAAGGACAAGGTGCGGGTCGTCAACGCCTTCATGGGCGGAGGCTTCGGTTCGGGCCTCCGCCCAGCCTACCAGCTCTATCTCGCGGTGCTGGCGTCGCAAACCTTGGAGCGGTCGGTCCGCGTGGCGCTGACCCGCGATCAGATGTTCACCTTCAGCTACCGGCCCGAGACGATCCAGACCGTGTCGCTCGGCGCCGAGCCGTCCGGCAAGCTCACCGCGATCAGGCATCATGCCGTTGCCGGGACCTCGCACTTCGAGGATCACCAGGAAGTGGTCGTGAACTGGTCCGGCCTGCTCTACGACTGCAAGAATGCCAAGCTGACCTACGAACTCGCCAAGATTGACACCCACACGCCCGCCGACATGCGGGCCCCTGGCGCCGTCCTCGGCGTGTTCGCGATCGAGTCGGCGATGGATGAACTCGCCTACGAGGTCGGCGTCGACCCGGTCGAGCTACGCCTGCTGAATTACGCGGAGAAGGATGAGAACGACGACAAGGAGTTCACCTCCAAAGCCTTGAAGGCATGCTTCAAAGAGGGAGCCGAGAGGTTCGGGTGGTCGAGACGGTCGCCCGAGCCGCGCTCCATGCGTGACGGTCGCGAGTTGATCGGCTGGGGCATGGCGACCGGCGTCTGGGAAGCGCAGTTGATGGACACGCAGGCCCGCGTCACCATCCATCTCGATGGCACCCTGGAGGTAGCCAGCGCGACCTCCGACATCGGCACCGGCACCTACACCGTGATGGCGATGACGGGTGCCGATATGTTCGGGTTGCCGCTGGAGAAGGTGCGCGTCAAGCTCGGCGACTCGAGCCTGCCGACGGCGCCCGTGGAGGGCGGTTCCTGGGCGGCGGCCTCGACCTGCTCGGCCATCAAGCTCGCTTGCCAAGCGTTGACAAAGGATCTTCTGGAGCACGCCCGCGCGCTTGCCGACAGTCCGCTGAAGAGGGCTCGCCCGGAGGACGTCGTGGCGCGCGATGGTCGCCTATTCCTCCGCGACGCTCCAGGAACCGGTGTTGCCATCCAGGATATCCTGCGCTCTGCAAAGCTCGACGAGCTTTCGGCGAAGGGAGAGGCCAAGCCCGACTCCAAGGTCCAGAAGACGCATTCGTCGTACACGCACTCGGCGATCTTCTGCGAGGTGCGAGTCGACGAGCAGCTCGGCGTCGTCCGGGTCGCTCGGATCGTTAATGCCGTCGCGGCGGGCAAGATCATCAACCCGAAAACAGCACGCAGCCAGATCCTGGGCGGCGTTGTGATGGCGCTCGGCTCCGCCCTGGAGGAGGAAACCTTCAGCGACCACGCGCTCGGCCGCTTCATGAACCACAATCTCGCCGAGTACCACATGCCGGTGCACGCCGACATCAAGGACATCGACGTCATCTTCGTCGACGAGCAGGACGAGCTCACCAACGAGCTTGGCGTCAAGGGCCTCGGTGAGATCGGCATCGTCGGCACCGGTGCGGCCATCGCGAATGCCGTGTTCCACGCCACTGGGGCGCGGATCCGCAGCCTGCCGATCACGGTCGACAAGCTCATCGACTCGCCGGCGTTCACGGCGGAGCCGTGACGTCGCTGGACCGTGGTGATGTGACAGTTTCTACCTGCTGCCGCATCAGTCATCCAGGTTAACGGCAGAGTATCTCGAGAGCCCTGTAGCGGCTCTCTGGAGACTTATGCTCAAGGAACCACGCAAGACCTGCCTCAGACTGCTGATCTCACGCGACGAAACTTACCTCACGGAGAAGTCTTATGACCGTGACTGCATCAGACCACACCCATGCGATCCCGATCGACCTGCACATCAACAACCAGCCGACGCGCCTCGAGGTCGAACCCTGGACCTCCCTCCTCGATGCGCTGCGTGAACAGCTCCACCTCACCGGCACCAAGAAGGGCTGCGATCACGGCCAGTGCGGCGCCTGCACGGTGCTCATCGACGGCACGCGCATCAATTCCTGTTTGGCGCTCGCGGTGATGCAGGACGGCAAGGCCATTACGACCATCGAAGGGCTCGGCACCGTGGAAACCCTGCATCCGATGCAGGCCGCCTTCATCGAGCACGACGCCTTCCAGTGCGGCTACTGCACACCTGGTCAGATTTGCTCTGCGGTCGGCATGATCAAGGAAGGGCATGCCAGGACCGCAGACGAGATCCGCGAGCTGATGAGCGGCAACCTGTGCCGGTGCGGCGCTTACTCCAACATCCTCGCCGCCATCGAGCAGGTGATGGGTGCGAACATTTCGTCCGAAAAGGTGGCTGCCTGATGAACCGCTACACGTTCACCCAGGCCGTCGATGCGGACGGAGCGGTCCGCGAGAAGATCGGTGCGGATGTCAGGTTCATCGCCGGAGGCACCAACCTCATCGATCTGATGAAGTACAACGTCGAGCGACCCGACCGTGTCGTCGACATTACGAAGCTTCCGATGCGGGACATCGCGGAGGCGCCGCACGGTGGCCTTCGCCTCGGCGCGCTGGTGACGAATGCCGTCTGCGCCTATGACACGCGCATTGCCGAACGCTACCCGCTGTTGCGCGAGGCCATTCTGTCCGGCGCCTCGCCACAACTGCGTAATGCCGCGACCACCGGGGGTAACCTGCTGCAGCGTACGCGCTGCTACTACTTCTACGATGTCGATACACCCTGCAACAAAAGGCAGCCCGGGAGCGGCTGCCCGGCAATCGGTGGCTTGAACCGCATCCACGCGATTCTCGGCACCAGCGAGCACTGCATCGCCACCAATCCGTCGGACATGAACGTCGCGATGGCTGCCCTGGGCGCAACGGTGAACGTGCGCGGCACAAGCGGCGAACGGGCCATCCCAATCCTCGATTTCCATCGCCTGCCCGACGACAAGCCGGAGGTCGATACCAATCTCAGGGGCGACGAGCTGATCACTTCCGTCGATCTGCCGGATGAGGCGTTTGCCACCCATTACACCTATCTCAAGCTACGTGATCGTGCCTCCTACGCCTTCGCTCTCGTTTCTGTGGCGGCGGCACTGAGGATGGAAGGCGGCACCATCGCCGAGGCACGCATCGCGCTCGGCGGCGTCGCCCACAAGCCTTGGCGCAGGCCAGAGGTCGAAGCTCTATTGAAGGGTGCGAAGCCCGGACTCCAAACCTTTAGCAAAGTAGCAGACGCGCTTCTCGAAGGCAGTCGGCCGCAATCGCAGAACGCTTATAAGATCCAGCTTGCGCATCGCGCCATCATCCGTGCGCTAACACAGGCTGCCGATGGGACACCGCAGTCCGTCGCCGACAAAGCCATTCTCTGATGCCTAAGAGCCAGTCCTGACCGTCCCCTTTGAAGTGGTCCGCCCTGAAATATGGCTTTCAAGCCAGGATGAGGACGGATTCCCATGACGAGGAAGAGGCACAAGCCGGAAGAGATCGTCGCCAAGCTGCGCCAGGTGGACGTGCTGGTGTCGCAAGGTCGGAGCGTGGCCGACGCGCTCCGCTCGATCGGTGTGACGGAGGTGACGTACGACCGCTGGCGGCAGGAGTTCGGCGGGTTGAAGTCGGACCAGGTGAAGCGGCTGAAAGATCTTGAAACGGAGAACCTTCGGCTTCGCCGGGCGGTGGCGGACCTGACCCTGGACAAGCTCATCCTGAAGGAGGCGGCCTCGGGGAACTGGTGAGCCCCGCGCGTCGGCGCGTTTGTATCGAGCATGTGCCGCGCCGGGTTGGATGGACGGCTGCAGCACCGCTCGACGCAGCGCAAGACGCCGCGGGGCCGCGATGACGAAGCACGGCTCACGGCCGACATCGTCGAGCTGGCGCGCCGTTATGGCCGCTACGGGTACAGGAGGATCACGGCATTGCTCCGTGCTGCGGGATGGCTGGTCAACTCCAAGCGCGTGGAGCGGATCTGGCGCAGCGAAGGGCTGACGGTCCCGGCCAAGCAATCGAAGAAGGGACGGCTGTGGCTCAACGACGGCTCGTGTGTTCGCCTGCGCCCTGAACACCGCGATCACGTGTGGTCCTACGACTTCGTGGGGGATCGCACCCATGACGCTCGCAAGATCAGGATGCTCAACGTGGTCGACGAGTTCACCCGTGAGTGCCTGGCCATCCGGGTGGCGTGCAAGCTCAAGGCCATCGACGTGATCGACGTCTTGTCCGATCTCTTCATCCTGAGAAGCGTGTCGGGCCACAGGCATGACGCCGGTGCCACGCATGAAGGGCGACAGCCATGACCGTCGCGATGTCCGACGGGGCGAAAGCATCGCGCGAGCCGGTGTCGAGGCTGCGTGGCATCCCCTGGCCGGCCGGCACGACGGCTTTCGCCGTCCGCACCTGGATCGCGCTTGCGCTCGCCTACTACATCGCCTTCTTCCTCGAACTCGACGGCGCGTCGAGCGCGGGCGTGTGCGTCCTCATCCTGGCGCAGCCGACGTCCGGCATGGTGCTGTCGAAGGCGATCTACCGCCTCGCCGCCACGATCGCCGGGGTCGCTGCGGCCATCGTCCTCACGGCGCTGTTCCCCCAGGATCGGACGATGCTGCTCGCGGCCTTCGCCGTCATCATGGCGGGACAAACGGCGCTCGGCAGCGTGCTCCGCGACTTCCGGTCCTACGCCTGTATCCTCGGCGGCTACACCATCGCGATCATCTCCGTGTCGGACATCGACGCGCCGAACGCGGTGTTCGCGGCATCGCTGAACCGTGTCGCGGCCATCGTCGTCGGCATCGCCGCCATCGCGATCACCAACGCGGTCCTGGCGAACGCCGAGGCGTCGCGCTCGTTGACGACCAAGTTGCGCGAGGAAATCCGCAATATCGTCGCGATGGCGCTGGCGGCGATCGATCGACGCGAACCCCCGAGCGCTTCGGCCTGCATCGCCATGAGCGTCAGGTTGATGCCGCTGCGCAGCGACATCAGCTTCGCGACGCCGGAGAAACCGCGCGGACGCGTGCGGGCGAAGGGCGGTCGCAGCGCGCTGCTCGGTCTGTTCGAGATGATCTCCGCCATCCAGGCCATGGGGACGGGACTTTCCCACCTCCGCCATCCCTCCGCGATCGTCGACGACGCCCTCGCGATCCTGCGCGGGGCGCTGCGGCTCCAGACCCCCGAGCGGTGTTTGAGCGACCTCGACGCCCTGACCTCCCCGGCCATCGAGGCCGGCTCCGTGTCGATCGAGGAGGCCTTCGTGCTCGATCGCGTCCGCTTCACGATCGAGACCATGGGCAACGTGCGCGACGGCATGCGCTCGCTGCGGCTCGGCCGGCGACCGCGCCGCGACGTCACGCTGCCGGTGCACCAGGACTGGCCGGCGGTGGCGATCAACGCCGTCCGTGTCCTGGTGGCGGTCGGCATCATCTCGCTCGTGTCGGTGTGGTCCGGCATCCCCGACACCGCCACGGCGGTCCTTTTCACGGCGGTGTTCGTGTCGCTGGGCGCGGTCCAGCCCGATCCCACAATCATGGGCAAGTCGGCGCTGCTGGGCATGCCGGCCGTCGCGATCGCCGGTGCGGCCTACGCCTTCCTCGTCTTCCCGAACATCGACGGCTATCCGCTGTTCATCATCTCGCTGGCGCCGCTCGTGCTCGCCACGTGCTGGTTCATCAAGATCGGCATGGGCGGCGCCGGGCTCATCTTCGGCACGCAGACGATCGTGCTCATCGCGCCGGCCAACATCCAGACCCTCGACCCCGCGAGCTTCGTCGATACGGCCACCCAGCTCACCTTCTCCGGGGTGGCGATCTTCCTGACGTTCCTCCTGGTGCTTCCCGTCGATCCGGCACGGCGCCGCTTGCGGATCGCGCTCGCCACCGGCGACGCGCTCCGCGCCGCCCTCGCCGACGAGAAGCACAGGGAACAGCCCCGCGCGAGCCTGCACTACGATCGGCTCGCGCAGTTCAGGACGTGGCAGCGGGAGGAGGTCGTCACGCCCGCGCGGCACAAGACGCTCCAGCGCCTCGTCGACATCGGCAACCTTTCGCTCGCCGTGCGGCGCGCCTGGCGCGGGCTCGACGGCGCCCGCCCGATCATCGGGCCCGACCTCGACGCGAGCGCCCGCAAGCTCCTGCCGAGGCTGCTCCCCGCCGAGACGTTCGCGCTCGCCGACGCCTACCTTGCCGCCGCGAAGGGCACGACCGGCCAACCCGCCCTCGACCTCGTCTGCGCCGCCGCGGCCCTGCACGGCACGGCGCTCCTCACCACCACCGAGCTGACGTTCCTGCGGCGCGTCGGGTTGAGCTTGGAGGAAGGTGACGACGCGACGCGCGTTGGAACGAAGGCCGCCCGTGACGAAGCCGTGAGGGGGATGGGGCCGTGAGGGAGTTCGTCGTCGCCGGGCTGCTCGTCTCGCCCTTCGTCAAGTACGCGCTGCTCGCCGCCCTGGTGTTCGTGCCGGTACGGCTGATCCTCGTCGCCCTGAAGTTCCAGAAATGGTTCTGGCATCCCCTCCTCGCGGAAGCCGCGATCTACGTCTGCCTCCTCGCCATCCTCAACACCCTCGTGTGAGACCTGCCCATGTTCAACCGCGCGCGCCGCGCCATCCGGGTCCTCCTGACCAGCCTGCTCCTCCTGGCGGCGCTCGTCGCCGTGGTCGGGCTGTGGGAACACTATATGGTCGCGCCCTGGACGCGGGACGGGCAGGTGCGTGTCCAGGTCGCCAACATCGCGCCGCAGGTCGCCGGCCAGATCGTCGAGTTGCACGCCGGCGACGACGCGTTCGTCCACAAGGGCGACCTGCTCTACGTGATCGACAAGGTAAACTTCAAGGTCGCGCTCGACATGGCCAACGCCGACGTCGCCGCCAAGAAGGCCGACCTCGACGTCAAGCGGAACGAGAACGCCCGCCGCCAAGCGCTGACCACGCTCTCGACGTCCATCGAGGAGAAGCAGCAATTCGCCGGCAGCTCGTCCGTCGCGGAAGGCGCCTACCAGACCGCGCTCGCCAACCAGGAACAGGCCAAGGTCAACCTTGATCGCACGGACGTGCGCTCGACGGTGAACGGCTACGTCACCAACCTGCAGCTGCGCGTCGGCGACTACGCCAACACAGGCACGGCGAACATCTCCGTCGTCGACAGCGACTCCTTCTGGGTCGCCGGCTACTTCGAGGAAACCAAGCTCGGGAGCTTCCGGATCGGGGATCCCGCCAAGATCTACCTGATGGGCTACGACCAGCCGATCACCGGCCACGTCGAGAGCGTCACGCGCGGCATCTCGGACCAGAACGCGACGGTCAGCACGCAGGGACTGCCCTCGGTGCAGGCTGTCTACACCTGGGTGCGGCTGGCCCAGCGCATCCCCGTGCGCGTCAGGATCGACGCCGTGCCGGCGCCCATCACGCTCGCCGCCGGACTGACGGCGACCGTCGTGGTGACGCCGACGGCATCGAGGACCGATCCGGCATGGTACGACTTGCGCCACCGCTTCGCCAGCGTGCTCGCGTTCAGATGAGGCCGAAGCGGGACCAGCCTCGCACCGTGTCCGTCACGCTCGGCATCCAAGGCCGCTCCAGCGTGAACCTGCCCTTCGTCCTTCGCATGATCCGCGATGGCGCCGCGACGACGTTCAGGGCGCCACCTGGGAACGTCCGGTTCCGGCGCCATCAGCAATCACGAGGAATGTCGTAGTTGGGCGGATTCTGTTGAAAGATTCTGCAGTTGCGACGGCAGTCGTGAGATGATTCTCTCTGGTTGAGAGGCGAGGAT
>CALMRL010000398.1 GCA_937873345.1 uncultured Beijerinckiaceae bacterium
CGCCCTCGCCACCAAGCCCCTCGGCCATGACTTCGTCATCGCGAAGCGCGAGCAGGTATGCCGGCGAGAAGCAGAAGGCCGCTTGCTGCAGCATCAGCATTGCTCCGCCGCTCGCCGCGATCAGGCCGAGATCAGTTCACGAATGCGGGCGGCGAGCGTGTCCACCGCGAAGGGTTTGGTCAGCACGGCCATGCCCGGCCCGAGCTGGCCGTTGTTGAGCAGCGCGTTCTCGGCAAAGCCGGTAATGAACAAGACCTTCAGGTCTGGCCGGCTGGCGCGCGCGGCATCCGCAACCTGCCGACCGTTCATTCCACCGGGCAGGCCGACGTCGGTGACGAGCAAATCGACGCGGACGTTGGACTGAAGCACCCTCAGCCCACCGGCGCCGTCCGCCGCCTCGAGTGCGGTATAACCGAGATCGTCCAGCACGTCGGCGACCAGCATGCGGACCGTCGGCTCGTCGTCGACGATCAAGACGGTCTCGCCCGCCTCGGCCAACGGCGCCGGTCCCTTCTCCGGACCTGATGCATCCGCCTCTGCCTCGCCGAAGTGCCGAGGCAAGTAGATGCACACCATCGTGCCCTCGCCTACCTCGGAATAGATCCGCGCCTGCCCGCCCGACTGCTTGGCAAAGCCGTAGATCATCGACAGGCCGAGCCCGGTGCCCTCGCCGAGCGGCTTCGTCGTGAAAAACGGGTCAAAGGCTTTGGCAATCACCTCGGGCGGCATGCCGGTGCCGGTATCGGACACGCAGAGCGACAGGTACTGTCCTTCCGGCATGTCGTGCTGCCGCGCCCCGTGCCGATCGATCCAGCAATTGGCGGTCTCAATCGTGATCCCGCCGCCGTTCGGCATCGCGTCGCGGGCGTTGATGCAGAGGTTGAGCAACGCGTTCTCGAGTTGCGAGGGATCGACCAGCGCGGGCCACAAGGCCGCCATGCAGACAGTCTCGACGGCGACGCTCGGTCCCACTGTGCGTCGGATCAGGTCGAGCATGCCGCCGACCAGCGCGTTCACGTCCGTGGCCTTCGGCGCCAGGGTCTGCCGCCGCGAGAAGGCGAGTAGCCGATGGGTCAGCGCCGCTGCGCGCTTGGTCGCGCCCTGCGCCGCGACCATGTACTTGTCGATGTCCTTGGTGCGTCCCTGGCTGATGCGCAACGCCATCAGCTCCAGCGAGCCCGAGATGCCGGCGAGCAGGTTGTTGAAGTCGTGCGCCAGGCCGCCTGTGAGCTGGCCCACCGCTTCCATCTTCTGCGATTGACGCAGATCCGCTTCGATGCGCTCCCGGACTTCTGCTTCGGCAAGGAGCTTGATGTTCGCCTGCTCGAGCTCCAGCGTCCGCTCCGCGACTTGGCGCTCCAGCGAATCCCCGGCTCGGCGCAACTGATCGGCCTGCTGTTCCAACTGGGCGTGCAGCGCGAGCACGCCGCGATTGGTCTCCTCCAGCTCGGCGTTGAGCTGCGACAGCTTCTGGTTGGCCGCGCTAAGCGCCTCCGCGTTGGCAGCCTCGGCGCGAGCGCTGGCAAGCGCCATCTCGCGCTGGCGCTCATGCTCAGCGGTCCGCTGCTCCTCGTCGCGGGCGAGCTTGCGGCGCACCACGGCGCGGATGCGCGCGGCCTGAGTCTCGCGATCTTCGCTCTTCAGCAACACGTCGTCGGCGCCCGACGCGAAGCCGAGCACTTTCAGCTTGCTGCCGTAGGGATCATCGCCGAGCGCGACGACTTCGAAATTCCGCGGACCGGTGCGGAAGGCGACGACCTCGGATAGCAGGCGCAAATCCTCTTCGCTGCCTGTGCCGATGTCGACGATCACACAATCGATGGGGTGCGCGGCCACTTCGAGGAACGCCGCCGCATCGTCGGCAAACAACGTCCTGTAGCCCTCCGCATCGAGCAAAGGCTCGAACGAGCGCCGGCATGTCGGATCACACGTGATCAGCATCAGCGCGCCGCGCTGGAAGCGGGCGGGCGCAGCCGTGTCCGCCACCGTCCCGCGCTGGCGCAGCAGCGCCCGCAGCTGGCCGATCAGCAGCGCCTTGTCGGAAGATTTGGCGACGTAGGCGCTGGCGCCGCTGTCCAGACCTTGCAGCTCGCGCTCGCGGGTCGAGCCGCCTGTCAGCATCAGGATCGGCAGGGCTCGAGTGCTGCCGTTGAGACGCACTTGCCGGACCAATTCGTCGCCGTTCATGCCGGGCAGGTGGAAATCGACGAGAAGAAGGTCGGGCCGGGCCTCGGCCATCATCTCCAGTGCCGCCTCCGCGGTCACCGCCCTCGCGACCGCGAAGCCTTCGCGCTCCAGGAGGATGCGCATCTGCAGGGCCTGGGTGTTGGAGTCCTCGACCAGCAGGATCGAAGGGCGCGCCGTCATGCCCGGCCCCTCGCGGCCGGAAACAGGGCGAGCAGGCCGGCGGCGAGCTCCTTGAGCGGCAGCGGCGTGGCGCCTTCGCGCACGGCGGCGGCGGGCATGCCGTAGACGATCGCGCTCGCCTCGCTTTCCGCCAGCACGGGCGCGCCGGCCCCCAGCAGCGCGCGCACGCCGGGAGCGCCGTCCTCCCCCATCCCGGTCAGGACGATGCCCACCGCCGCAGCGCCGAGGCTTTCCGCGGCGGACACGAAGAGCGCCGTCACCGCCGGTCGCTGCCCACGAATGGACGGGTCGGCGCCGATGCGCATCCTTCCCTGGCGATCGACGCGCAGGTGACGATCGCCGGGCGACACGAAGATGGTGCCGGAGCGTGGGATCACGCCGTCCTCCGCGAGGACGACGGACTGAGGTGCGACGCCGTCGAGCCAGCGCACGAAGCCCTCCATGAAGCTCGCGCCCATGTGCTGCACCAGGAGCATGGGCGCAGGCAAGGCGGCGGGGAGAGCGGTCAGCAGGGCCAGCAGCGCCTGCGGGCCGCCCGTCGAGGCTCCGCAGACGATCATCTTCGGCGCGACCGCGAAGCGTCGCGGCGGCGCCCCGCGTTCGAGGGGCACCGTGCGCAGCCGGTGGCGGACGACCGCGACCTCGCTCATGATCCGCAACTGGGTGCAGATCCGCTCGGCGACACCGGCGTAATCGGCGTTGCTCACGCCGACCGGCTTCTCGACGACGGCGAGGGCTCCCGCCGAAAGCGCCGCCATCGAGATGTCGATGTCGTGGCCGGCGCTGGCGGCGACGACCACGATCGGCGTCGGCCGGTCCGCCATCACGCGCCTCGTGGTCTCCAGGCCGTCGATGCCGGGCAGCCTGATGTCCATCGAGATCACGTCGGGCTGCACGGACGGCAGGGAGGCGATCGCCTCCTCGCCGCTCGTCGTCGCGGCGGCGACGGTCAGGCGGGGGTCGCTGTTGATGATGTGGGTGAGCAGCCGACGCACGACGGCCGAGTCCTCGACGATCATCACCCGAACAGGCGGCGCGGTCCCGATCACCGCGCCCTCAGATCAGGCGGCCGACGGTGGCCAGCAAGCTTCCCTGGTCGAACTCCTGCTTGGTCACGTAGGCGTTCGCGCCGAGATCGAGGCCGCGCTGGATGTCGTCCGGGCTGTTGCGGGAAGTCATGATGATCACCGGGATGGCGGCGAGGGCCGGATCGTTCCGGACGGCCGCGAGAAGGCCGAAGCCGTCCATGCGCGGCATCTCAACGTCGGTGACGACCAGGTCAATGGCACCGGCTCCGGCCCGCAGCGCGGCCAAGCCGTCCACCCCGTCGACGCTGAGTAGCACGCGGTAACCCTGACCTTCAAGAATACCCCGCTCGAGCGTGCGCGTCGTGATCGAGTCGTCCACCACGAGGACCGTCTGTTGGCGGCGGCGTTCGGCCTGCCTCGTCGGCGCCGTCACGCTCATGCCGCCGCGCGAGACACGCTCGACGAGTTGCTCAGGGGAGAGCACGATCGCGAGCCCGCCATCGTCGACGAGTGCGGTGCCGAGCACGAGCGGTACGTCGGCGGCGATCTCGTCGGCGTCGCGCAGCGCCAGCGTGCGGACGTCGCGCAAGGCGTCGACGGTGACCAGGCACTCGCGGCCGGCGGCTCGAAGGGCGAAGGCTTCGAGCTGCGCGCCGGGAGCCTCCGCGGGCATCCCGAGCAGCGCGGCGAGCGAGACGAGCGGCAGCAACCGCTCGCCGCGGGCATCGGCGATGCGCAGTACCGCTGAACCGCCCCGCGTCTCGATCCGCGCCGCGGGGAAGCGCAACGTGCGTGGAGCGGCCCGCGTCGGGATCGCGAACAGCTGGCCGGCGACCTGCGCCAGCAGCACCGTCCTGCGGGTCGTCGCGAGCGGCACGGTGAGCTCGATCCGCGTCCCGCCGGTGCTGCCGCGCAGCATTCGCGTGGCGCCATGCAGCCTGCGCGCGACGCTGCTGACGGCGGCGAGCCCGACGCCTCGCCCGCTCAGCC